>NZ_JVEL01000101.1:0-2061 GCF_001076875.1 Serratia sp. 506_PEND | reverse complement strand
AGGAGCGCGTAACAGGAATACCCTTCGCAAGAAGCTAACCGATCGTGTTGGTGCGCCATTTTCAGCAGCAGGTCATGTTGGCCGGAAAGCACTTCCTGAATGATGGCTTCGAAGGGGCGGTTATGCCAAACCACTTTGATTTCGATCGGCACGCCGTCGTTGAGATAGAAGCGGCACTGCTCGTTGATCCAGGCGGCGCGTTGGCTGATCACACCTTGCCGCATCGCCGTTCTTTCATCCGGGGAGAGCAGGGTCGTCATTTCGTAAGAGAAGTCGTAGATGGGCAGGAAGGCCTTGATGCGCCCGCCGTTCCGTTTTACCAGGTACACGGCGCGGCGCAATGCCGGCTGATCGTCCTGATTGGGGTCAATAGCCACCAGAAGATTCTGATACTTCGCCATAGGGCCTCCTTACAGCTGAAATCAACAGTCTGTTAATTTACAGAGTAACCCAACATTGAAAAACAGAACAACAACGGAAGCGTGCCGGATCAACAATTTCGGTGAAATGGTGATCCGGCGGGGGAATCAGGCGTTGACGGTCACGTTGATGCGCGGCGTACCGGCCAGCACCGACAGCGCGTCGGCGTTTTCAATGGTGATGTATTTGCCTTTCACGCTGAGGATTTCGCTTTTCTGGAAGCGCCCCAGCAGGCGGCTGATGGTTTCCACCGTCAGCCCAAGGTAGTTGCCGATGTCGCCGCGGGTCATGGTCAAACGAAACTCGCGCGGTGAGAAGCCGCGCTCCGCAAAGCGGCGCGACAGGTTGTAAACGAACGCCGCCAGGCGCTCTTCGGCGTTTTTCTTCGACAGCAGCAGGATCATGTCCTGGTCGCCTTTGATCTCGCCGCTCATCAACCGCATGATCTGCTGACGCAGGTTCGGCATTTTGCCGGACAGATCGTCGAGGGTCTCGAACGGGATCTCGCACACCATCGAGGTTTCCAGCGCCTGCGCGAAGCTCGGGTGCTTCAGGCCACCGATGGCGTCGAAGCCTACCAGGTCGCCCGCCAGGTGGAAGCCGGTGATCTGCTCATCGCCTTGCTCGGTGATGGTGTAGCTTTTAATGGTCCCGGAACGGATCGCGTACAGCGATTTCAGCTCGTCGCCGGCCTTGAACAAGGTCTGGCCTTTCTGGATGGGCTTCTTCCTCTCGATAATGTTGTCGAGCTGGTCCAGCTCGTGAGCATTGAGGGTGAAAGGAATGCACAGCTGGCTGATGCTGCAGTCCTGGCAATGGATCGCACAACCACCAGACTGGATACGACGAATCACGCGTTTTTCCGGGATCATAGATTACGCTCATTCAATAATTGATATGAGTCAATTTTAACATCTTTTGCTGCAGCTGATAAGGGTGGCATTAACATGAATAGGGGTATTGTGTGCGAATTTTGCGCACACATGCCGCCGATTATTCTGTATCGGACTGAAGTTATGAGTATTATTTGTGACTTATGCGTTTTATTCACACAGGTTATTAATAGTGCCCAGCGGGCACGAGCGCGGCGTTGGGCAATGTGCTTTATTAAGCAGCGCCAAACAATGGCGCTGCTTAAGCCGATCGCAGCGGCTACAGCAAACTTTTCGGCAGGTAGCCTTCATGCTGCAGCAGCCATTGCTTGCGCTGTACGCCGCCGGCATAGCCGGTCAGCGCGCCCTGCGAACCGATCACTCGGTGACAGGGCACCACGATGCTGATCGGATTTGAACCGTTGGCCATGCCGACCGCGCGCGAGGCGGTCGGACGGCCGATACGTTGCGCCAGCTGGCCGTAGGTCAGGATCTCGCCGCAGGGGATTTGGCGCAGCTGTTGCCACACGGTGCGCTGGAACTCGGTGCCGGCGGTCATCACCGGCAACCGATCGATAATGCTCAGTTCCCCGGCGAAATAGCGTTGCATGGCGTCGGTCAGCCCGCTGGGATCGCGCTGCTCGCGCAGGGTGAAGCGATCGGCGCGGTAGTGGGTGTTCAGCAGCTTCATCAGGCGCGCTTCGTGATCGGTCCAGTCGATCGCCCGCAGGCGCCCCTGTTCATCGGCAATCAGCACCAGTTCACCCAC
>NZ_JVEL01000100.1:0-236 GCF_001076875.1 Serratia sp. 506_PEND | reverse complement strand
ACTGCCCCTCCTGGATAAGTTTGTAGAACCACTTGTCGGTCATACCGGTGCAGGTGGTGATAAACGTCATGTCGATAAGCGGGTCGTCTGCGCAAAGCAGCGTGGCGGTTGTGGTGCCGGCGTTGTTCGTATTCAGTGTGGTCATGGTATTTATCTCCCTTTGAGGAATGGTTGTCGGGAGATGCCCGGTGTCACTGAATTCTGGACATGCCGGTTCTCCTCAAAGGATAGGGATT
>NZ_JVEL01000011.1:0-8057 GCF_001076875.1 Serratia sp. 506_PEND | reverse complement strand
TCATCCCAGAAGGAGTTGGGAATGAAATTAGAATTATTGGCTTGACATTGAACATATTAGCACAAGATCTTAAGATCAATTCAATAGTGCTTTCTGAATCTTCCTGTTGCTGATTTATTAGTTCAAAAAAATCCCTTGCAGTTTTGGGATACTGACTCGGATACCAGGCTTCATCGAAGAATATCAATGGGATTGAAATTATTTTAGAGAGTTGCTGTTGCCTTATTCGCTTATCTTTTGAATTACTTTCATCCGATTCTAATGGCAATATTTTTTGGTTTTCCAACCAGTTAATTAATTCTTTTTGTGTGTCAGAATATATTACTCCAAATTTCCGAGTCCGATAACCGAAAACCAACCTTGTGTTTTTATTTGTTAGATCACACAGGCTTATAAGTCGATCTATTTTATTACATTGATAAATCCAATAGTTCTGGAACTCATCAATAAAATCCTCATTTAAATCTCCATTTATTCCTTTTCTTAGCATTAGTATAGCATCGTTTAGTAAATCGACTGCATAGGTCATATCATTATGATCGATGATATAACTGTCAGGCCAAACACATAACTTGCCATTTTTTTCTAAGTGCGGGAGTTGGCAAACATCAATTTTAGGTGAGGAAATAAACACATCTGGAATGTCAAATTGACTAAGAGTTTTGTATCTTAGTTGCAATACAATAGGTTCATTACTAAATTCTAAATCAGTTGGTAACTCCCAAGCGCAAGCATATCTATTATCGAATTTTATTAATTCATTCATAGAAAGCTTCCTTGCACCATAAGGTGCAAGGATTGTGCTCAACTGATCTATCTTTTTTTTAAGACAATCAGGCATAACCACCACCACCTTGTCTATTTACTGCGGCACTTGATGATTCAGCCATGCCTAATGCAGATGCTGCAATTTTCTTAATACCATTATCTGAAATTTCAATTTCTAACGGAATATTCTCTCCATTCTTTTTATGGTCCGATACACATAAAAATTGACCTTGTACATTATCAACAATATTTTCGTATTCTTTTTTTGCTCGATATGATGGGGGATCATTAGCATCATCTGAAATAGGATCTGAACTTGCAATTATAAATGCATTTTGTTTTGCTCGGTTGAATACTTCCATCGCCAGTTCGGAGGTTTTTGCTTCATCTCCTTTACCGCTTGAACTATCATGCGATAAAGATCGCCAAGAGCAATGATGTGGGGTTTGTAGTATATCGTAATCAAGCCACGACATATTGTAATTTTTAAACAGGCGGTTACGGACACCTTCCCAACAAACAACTTCCGCATCACCACCACTTAAAAAGAATGCTGTTTTATTATCGCCTTTTAACTCAAAATTGATAATTACACTTGAATGATTCTTACCTAACTTATCTTCATCCTCATCCAAATCTTTTTTTGGTGATGGTGCAAGCAAATGAGCTTCAAAATTGTATGAATATGCACCATTAATTAGTCGAGTTGTATTATCAAGTTGCAGTACAATATTAGGGATATCATCAGTTTTACCATTTTCATCTTCACCTAAGACTAAAACTTGATTACCGACACCATCTAAATATCGTTTTTCTTTGTAAAGATTAACTCTTCGTTTTACTTCTGAATTAAGATCTCTTGCATCTTGGACTAAATTATGATTTTGTGCATGGTGTCGCCTAAATACTATCGGACTGGACCAGATTTCATTAATAAAGATTTTATCTGACCTTTCACTCCAGTCTTCGGGTTTGCCTAAATGGAAGTGCTCAGAAATTCCAGAACAATGATCTTTATCGGGATGAGACCAAATAAATAGGTGGATAAATAATCTACCTTTCTCATCACGATCCAGCTTTTCTCTTAACTGAGAAAGAACATCAGGGTGTTCCTTCCCTTTTCTTATGTGGCAATCGATTAAAATATTTTGCCCATCTTCCGTTTGGATGAGGGTCATATCCCCATTACCAACGGGGAAGAAACATATCTTTGCAGACATATTATATCCTTATTAATTATTTCTGATCGGTATTATCTCCCGATCTTGCTGTGCGAGATTTCTCAATCCCAAAAATAGCCATACCTACATCTTCGATTTTGCCAACGAATTTATCTACATTCAAGCCAGCAAAGAAGGCAAATGCCATATATCCATAATCGCCACCACTACCGTTTTGTGATGCATCTAACACTATCAAACCCGCTTTAAGGAACAGGTAGGCCACAACACCACAGATACCACTAACGATAGGTCTCAACACATACCAAACATGCCAGCGTTCATCCCAGCAGTTCCTAACACATTTGTTAAGATACACTCCACGGATACAGTAAAGAGTTCCACCAAGGATACCTATCAACCCACAACGGATCATAAGCTTCTTACTCATGATCCATTCAGGAAACACATCCCCCTTTACTAACCCGGCATACACAAGGACAACAAGTAAGAGTAGGAAGAAGAGATAACAGATTATCCGTTTCATATGTAGCCTATAGGTAACTTTTTAAGTGAATTTTCATGTTTAGTCATTTTAGATCATGTTCTTAGATTATCCATGAAAGTACTGCTGCATCATCGGCGTGTGCGAATCGAGTTTATCGGTGCTATTCATGCGATTATTTTTCCAATCCATTGAATGTAAAGGGAACTGTGATTTTCATTGTCGTCATTCGCTATCACATTGTTTCAGCAGGCGTCGCCCCATTCAGCGCTTGGCGGGCGGCGCAAATCAAATCATCAAAACGCCAAACGGCGCGCTCAAACCCGAGGTTTGCACAGACGCTTATACTAGCCCAGCGGGCAATCGGCTGTCACAGGTAAAAATGGGAAGTGCTGCGCAAGGCCGGTTTGCAACGAAGCGAGATTGTCGTTCGCCTGCGGGCAACAACGCAAGTGTTGCCGCCCGCAGTGGTGGTGGAGAGGTTATTGCGCGGCGGTGAGAGGCAAGGGCAGTTGATAGAGGCGGAAACTGTCGGGCACTTCGGTTTCATGGCCGGGCAGCAGGCGGTGGCGGATGCGCGACTCGCTGACGAAGGCGCAGCCTTGCGGAGTGATAGTGAGGTTGACCGGCGATTCCATGCCTTCGCGCAAGACCTCAATCCGGTGCGTGCCTGCCGCCTTGGGAGACGGGATCCGCAGGATCCGCCCCTGCCCGCTTTGGATCCCATTCTCCAGCACAATCAGTGCGCCGTCCGGCGCCAATCCCATCCCGTCCGGGTTTTCAATCAGGCGCGGCAGCCGCATTTCCGTCAGCTGCGGCTTTGGAGCGTTATAACTGAGGGTGTAGAGCTTACCGGTGCCGAAATTGGCGACTGCCATCAGCCGGTCGTCGAGCAGCACGATCCCGGCGGCCCCCAGCCCGCTGGGGGCCGCTAGTTGCGGATCCTGATATAGCGTACGGAATGCCGCTTCGCCTGGCCGCAGGCGCAGGATGCCGCCGCCGCGGGTTTCCGTCACATACACCGTACCGTCTGCGCCGAGCACGATATCGTTGCCCATTTCTCCCGCCGGCAGCGCCAGGCTGCGGTTGAGCGTGCCGTCCGCGACGTTCAGCGCATAGATGCGGTTGGCGCGCGTTTTGCCGCCGGAGAGAAAGTCCGGCGAGTTGCCCCACAGCAGCCCGCGCCGTTCGTCCAGCCGTAGCGCGTTTGAGGCGAACACCGTGTCGGCGCCGGGGAAAAAGGTTTCCCACGCTTGACCCGGCCGCTTGCGCAGCACGTTGCCGCTGGTGATCAGGCCGACATACAGCGTACCGTCCGTCGCGCGGGCGATGCCGTTGGGGTAAAGCGCGCCAGGCGGCAGCGTCATGCTGCTTTCTGTGCAGTCTGCGCTGGCGGCGGCCTGCGCCGGAGCGCTAAGGGTGAATGCGGCAGCGAGGGCGAGCAACGCCGCTCGCGCGGTAACAGCGTATGACATGTTTATCTCCGGGAATGGGGGAAAGGGGGCTACCAGCGCTCAGGGCGGGCAGCGTGCGCCATTGGCGCCTCCAGCGCGGCCACGTCTTCCGGTGATAGCCTGAGCTCGAGCGCCGCCAGCGCATCCTGCAGATGGTGCGGCTTGGACATGCCCACCAGCGGCGACGCCACGCCGGGTTTGGCCAACAGCCAGGCCAGCGCGATTTGCGCCGGTGGAACGCCGCGCGCGGCCGCCACCTCCGCGACCGCCGCGACGGTGCGTTCTACCTCGTTTCTGCCGCCGTACCAACGGGGCGCCTGCTCGTCGGTGGCGGCGCGCAGCGTGCCGCCGCTGCCGGAGCCGGCCAGCACGCCGCGGGCCAGCGGCGACCAGGGCGTCAGACCAAGCCCCTCCTCCAGGCACAGCGGGATCAGCTCCTCTTCATCTTCACGCGTCACCAGGTTGTATTGGCTTTGCAGCGAAATAAACGGCGCCAGGCGGTGCTGACGTTGAAAGGCCAGCATTTTCATCAGGCGCCAGGCGTGCAGCGAGGAGGCGCCGAGATAGCGGATCTTGCCCGCCCGCACCAGGCCGTCGAGGGTGTCGGCGGTTTCTTCGAGCGGCGTTTCGGTGTCGAAGCGGTGCAGCACGAACAGATCGAGGTAATCCGTTCCCAGCCGCTGCAAGGAGGCGTCGACGCTGTGCAGCAGGTGCTTGCGCGAGAGCCCCCGGCTGTTCGGCTGCGCGTCGATTGGAAAATAGGCCTTGGTGGCGATCACCACGTCTTCACGGCGGGCAAACGCCTTCAGCGCGCGGCCGAGAATGCGCTCGCTTTCTCCGCCGGAGTAAATGTTGGCGGTATCGAAAAAATTGATGCCCGCTTCCAGCGCCTCGCGGATAAAGGGGCGCGCTTCGTCTTCCTTCAGCACCCAGGGCCGCCAGGCCGGATCGCCGTAGGTCATGCAACCCAGACAGAGGCGAGACACTTTCAGGCCACTGTCGCCAAGCCGAACGTAGTTCATGGCCTCGTCTCCTCAACGCATGCCGGCGATGGTGTAACCGCCGTCCACCAGCAGGCTTTGGCCGGTGATGAAGCGGGCTTCGTCCGTCGCCAGCCACAGCGCCACATCGCCGATGTCTTCCGATTCGCCCAGGCGGCCGGCGGGCGTGTGGGCGATAAAGGGCGCGAAGGCCGCGCTGTCAGCCACGCTGCTGCGCGCCATCGGCGTGTCGATGATGCCGGGGTTGATGTTGTTGACGCGGATGCCCTGGCCGCTGTATTCGAGCGCCACTGCGCGGATCATCGCATCGAGCGCGCCCTTGCTGGCGGAGTAGCTGGATGAGCCGGCCAGCGCGCCGTGGGTCAGCCAGGAGGAGGTGTTGATGATCACGCCGCCCGAGCGCTGAGCCAGAAAGGTTTCAATCTCGTATTTCATCGCCAGCCAGACGCCTCTGAGGTTAATGGCGATTACCCGGTCAAAATCCTCGCTGCTCTGTTCGGTGATGGGGGCGAAGTTGCCGATGATGCCGGCGTTGTTGAAGGCGACGTCGAGCCGGCCGTAATGGGCGGTCACCGTGGCGATCAGTTGGCGGATATCGTCTTCCTCGGAGACGTCGGCCACGATGGGCAGGGCGTCGCCGCCGGCCAGCGCGATGTCGCGCGCCGTGGCTTCGATTTCCGCCGCGCGTCGGCCGGCCAGCGCGACTTTGGCGCCTTCGCGGGCATAGGCCAGCGCGGCGGCGCGGCCGATGCCGGTGCCGCCGCCGCTCACCAGTACGACTTTGCCCGCCAGACGGCGCGGCGTTTCATGAGTTGGAGCTGTAGCATTAATCATCGTATCGATACCTGGTAATGGGGTCGATCGCAATGCTATGTTGTTAGGTGACAGATAACTATCCGCTAAAAATTCATCTCACTATTAGATAATTTATATCAATAGCATGAAAAAGCCTGAACTGTCCGGCCTGGCGGCCTTTGTGGCTATCGCCAGTGAACGCAGCTTCCGCCGCGCCGCCGCCCGATTGGGCGTGACGCCGCCGACGCTCACCCACACCCTGCGCGAATTGGAAGCGCAGGTGGGCATTCGCCTGCTGAATCGCACCACCCGCAACGTCTCGCCGACGGAGGCCGGAGAGCATCTGCTGGCGCAGTTGGTGCCGGCTTTTACCGACATCGACGCCGCGCTGGAGAGCCTGAATGCGTTTCGCGCAGGGCCGCGAGGCCTGGTGCGCATCAACGCGCCGCGTTCGGCCATCGAGCTCGCCATCGTGCCGCATCTGGGGCGGTTGGCCTGCGAGTACCCCGGCATTACGCTGGAAGTGGTGGCGGACGAGGGGTTCGCCAACATTGTCGAGCAGGGCTTTGACGCCGGCATTAGGCTCGGCGAGGATCTGCACAACGATATGCGCGCGGTGCGTCTGACGCCGGATCTGCGTTTCGCCATCGTCGCCACGCCGGATTATTTTCAACGGCACGGCGAGCCGACGCACCCGCAGGATTTGCTGCAGCACCGCTGCATCGGTTGGCGTAAGGCCTCATCGGGCGAGCGCTACAAATGGGCATTTCAGCAGGGCGAGCAGCGGTTTTCCGTGGCGGTTAACAGCCCGTTGATACTCGATGACGGCAGGATGATGGTGCAGGCGGCGCTGGCGCACGTCGGCATCGCTTTCGCCATCGAACAAGAAGTAGAAGAACACCTGGCGAGCGGGCGGCTGCGGCGGGTGTTGACCGACTGGTGCGCGCCGTTTACCGGTTTTTACCTCTATTATCCCAACCGCAGGAATCATTCCGTGGCGCTGAGCACGGTGATCGAGTTGCTGCGTCTGCCCACCTAATCCTCTTCACCGGCTCTCGCGTTCGGATGGCCGTAGGTGAATCAAGCTTGAACTATTTTTATTCCCTTTTCGTTTGTTCAGGCGCAAATAAACCCTTAAATTCTCGGTGAGTTTGTAACTTGCTGTTTATAATTGTTATTTGAATATTTATTGCGAATATTCCGAGTTTTTATCGGTTATTTGAGAGCCCGGTCACACTATTTTTTTGTGCGAAATGTGAAGGGGGTCAATCCGTCAGGTCAATGAGAGACGGTTATGTCTCCTCCTGGCTTACCGATCCGTTTTTCATGCTCCGTATACTGTCCGTAACCAGGGCAACGTGACGGAAATTTTCATAAGGAATGTGCGTGAAGCAATCGTGATTGCATCTGGCATACAAATAACACGGGGTTTTTTTGATTATCTGAGGTGCTTGGTATGGAAAAGAAAAAAATCTATCTGTTTTGTTCTGCCGGTATGTCCACTTCCCTGTTGGTATCAAAAATGAAGGCGCAGGCCGAAAAATATGAAGTGCCGGTGATCATCGCCGCCTATCCGGAAGCGCTGGCTGCGGAGAAAGGCGTTGAGGCGGATCTGATCCTGCTGGGGCCGCAGATCGCCTACACCTTGCCGGAAGTGCAAAAACAGCTGCCCAATAAACCCGTTGAGGTCATCGATCCGCTGCTGTACGGCAAGGTCGATGGGCTGGGCGTGCTGAAGGCCGCGGTGGCCGCCATCAAGAAAGCCAATCAATAACAGGAGGCCGCCGTGAATACCCTCATTGCCTCGCTCGAGAAGGTTATCCTGCCTTTCGCCGTAAAAATCGGTAAGCAGCCCCACGTCAACGCCATCAAGAATGGCTTTATCCGCCTGATGCCGCTGACCTTGACCGGGGCGATGTTCGTGTTGATCAACAACGTGTTTCTGAGCTTCGGCGAAGGATCGTTCTTCTATTCTCTGGGCGTAAGGTTAGATGCCTCTACCATAGAGACGCTGAATAGTCTGAAGAGCATCGGCGGCAGCGTTTATAACGGCACGCTGGGGATCATGTCCCTGATGACGCCGTTCTTTATCAGCATGGCGTTGGCGGAAGAGCGCAAGGTCGATCCGCTCGCTTCGGCGCTGCTGGCGGTGGCGGCCTTTATGACCGTCACGCCGTTCAATGTCGGCGAGGCCTATGCGGTGGGGGCCAACTGGTTGGGCGGCGCCAACATCATTTCCGGTATGGTGATCGGGCTGGCGGTGGCCGAGATGTTTGCCTTCATCGTGCGGCGCAACTGGGTGATTAGCCTGCCGGACAGCGTGCCGGCCTCGGTGTCGCGTTCCTTCTCGGCGCTGATCCCCGGTTTCATCATC
>NZ_JVEL01000099.1:0-228 GCF_001076875.1 Serratia sp. 506_PEND | reverse complement strand
CCATCCCGCTGACAAACCAGAACCACGCCGGACGCAGGGGCTTATGAGGCTTAATTTTCAGCACCGTCGGCTTCAGCGTCCCTTTTTCGCGCCCGACAATAATGCTGCCGGCGGGCAGTTGCGCCATATCGGGTGCCACACTTCCGTCCGCATCATCAGAACGGAAATACACTACCGGCGGCACCTGCATCTCTTTTTTCAGTACGTCCTGCTCCGGTGACACAATCA
>NZ_JVEL01000098.1:0-6422 GCF_001076875.1 Serratia sp. 506_PEND | reverse complement strand
ATCGCCAGGCCTTCGCCGAGCGGATGCTCGATTGGGAACTGCGCTCATGGCGCGAAGCGACGGGGGAAACATGCTGGTTCTTCGATCGCGGGCTGCCGGATATCGCCGGGTATCTCACGCTGTGCGGACTGCCGATCCCCGCGCATTTGACGGCGGCGATCGGCGCCTTTCGCTATGCCGAAAGGGTGTTCATCGCCCCGCCGTGGCAAGCGATCTACGCGCAGGACAGTGAGAGAAAACAATCTTTCGCCGAAGCCGAGCTGACCTACCGGGCGATGGTGGCCGTCTATCGCCGCTATGGCTATCAGCTGCAAGAACTGCCGCGCGCCTCACCGGACGAGCGCGCCGACTTTCTGCTCGACGCGCTGAGCCACCGTTAGCGGCCTGCGGCCTATTTGGCCGCCAGCGCCTCCGCCTCGGCCCGCTGTTTGGCGGTTTTACGCGCATAGCGCTGCGCCAGCACCGCGCACACCATCAGTTGAACCTGGTGGAAAATCATCAGCGGCAGCACCATGGCGCCCACCGCCGCGGCCGGGAACAGCACGTTGGCCATAGGAATGCCGTTCGCCAGGCTCTTTTTAGAACCGCAGAAGACGATGGTGATCTCATCGGCGGTGTTGAAGCCCAGCCAGCGCGCCGCGTAGGTGTTGATCACCAGCACCACCGTCAGCAGCACCAGCGACATCACCAGGATGGTCAGCAGCGACCAACCGTCGATGCGGTGCCAAATCCCTTCCACCACCGCCGCGCTGAACGCGGTATACACCACCAGCAGGATCGACGAACGGTCGGTCAGGTTGATCAGCTTGCGATGACGGTCGATCCACTTGCCGATCAATGGCCGCGCCAGGTGACCGATCACGAACGGCACCATCAATTGCAAAATGATTGAACCGATGGCGTGCAACACGTCGGTATTGCCGCCCTGAGTATGCATCAACGCCCCCACCAGCAGCGGCGACAGGAACACGCCAAGAATGCTCGACGCCGAGGCGCTGCAGATCGCCGCCGCCACGTTGCCGCCTGCCGCCGAGGTAAAAGCGATGGCCGACTGCACCGTGGCCGGCAGCGCGCACAGATAGAGGAAACCGAGATAGACCGTCGGCGTCATGATGCCCGGCACCAGCAGGTTCATCGCCAGTCCGAGCAGCGGGAACAGCGCAAAGGTGCTGAGGAACACCAGCAGATGCAGCTTCCAGTGACTCATGCCGGCGATGATCGCCTCGCGCGACAGCTTGGCGCCGTGCATAAAGAACAGCAGCGCGATGGCCGCGGTGGTCAGGTGTTCAAAGAAGGTTTTCCAGATGCCTTCGCAGGGGAACAGCGAGGCGACGATCACCACCAAAATCAGAACCAGCAAAAATTTATCAATGCGCAAACGCTGCAACCAGGACATGAAACGAATTTCCTTGCACGTAAAGTCGTAAAAAGGCCCGACGCTTCGCCGGGCACAGAGAAATGGGCAATATCAAACCACCGGCAGCGCCTGCTGCAGCCGGGCCGATTCCAGCCCCAGTTCGATCAATGCCATCACCGCGATGGCGTCGGCGGCCGGCACCGGGTTTTCGCCTGTACCGGCGATCGCGTCGCGCACCGCCGCGTAATAAGCCGGGTAATTGCCGGGAATGTTGAGCAGCGGTTGCTCCGCCAGCAGATCGTCACATGACAGTGTCACTACACCCTCGCGCATGTCATAGCCCCAATCGGCCTGAGGCAGACGCTCGCCGGCCTTCAGTCGGTCTTCCTGCGGATCGAGGCCGTATTTGACATAGCTGCCGCGGGTGCCGTGCACCACGTAGCGCGGGCTCTCTGCCGCCGCCAGCATGCTGGCGTGCAGCACCACACGGCGATCGCCATAGCTCAGCAGCGCGTGGAAATAGTCCACCGCCTGCGCCCCCGGCCGCAGCTCACCCAGATCGACAAACAGCCGTTCGGGTTTGCCGAAGAGTTGCAGCGCCTGATCGAGCAGATGCGGCCCCAAATCGAACCAGATGCCGCTGCCGACGCCGCCTTGTTCACGCCAGCGCTGGCGCACCTGCGGCCGGTAGCGATCGAAATGCGACTCGAAATACACCACCTCGCCCAGCGAACCGTCCTTTAACAGCGCTTTAAGGGTAAGGAAATCGCTGTCCCAGCGGCGGTTGTGGAACACCGACAGCAGTAAACCGCTCTGCTGCGCCTGCTGTTGCAGCGCCTGCGCTTGTGACAGCGTCACGGTAAACGGTTTATCCACCACCACGTGCTTGCCGGCGGCCAACGCCTGCTGCGCCAGCGGGAAATGGGTATCGTTGGGGGTAGGAATGACGATCAGATCGAGGGCCGGATCGGCGAACAGCGCTTGCGCATCCCCCACCACCGTCATCGACGGCCAGTCGGCGTGCACTTTGCCGGCATCGCTGCTGGAGACGGCGGCCAACTCCAGCCCCGGCGTACCGGCAATCAGCGGCGCATGAAAGGTTTTGCCGGCGTAGCCGTAACCGACCAGCCCGACACGAATTTTCTCAGCCATGGGATTTCCTCTTGCTGGCTCACGACAGACCCTTTCGATTTGACACCATGCGGCCGGATGGAACAAGAAGTAAATGAGATGTTAATTCGAAGCGAGGCCGGAGTAGCCAAACGTGCGGCCCGGCGTCGCGATGCCGAGCTATCCGCTTGATAGAGATGACGAAGCCTATATTACCCGCTAAGCTATGCCGCCTGTGATCCCCGTTTCAATCAGGAAGCCTTTATGTCTCAAGCTGAATACACTCGTATCGGCGGTTGGTTGCTGGCCCCGCTGGCCTATCTGATCGTCACCCTGCTCAGCGCCAGCCTGATGCTGCTCCTGTACGCCATGGCGATCTTCATGCCCGAGTCGCGCGATTATCTGTTGACCAACGCCCAGGCGTTTACCCTGCAATGGTACTTTTCGGTGCTGACCACGCTTTTGATGTGGGGCTTCACCCTGTGGCTGGTGTTTCTGTTTTGCCAGCGCTCGCAGCGCTTCCCCAAACTGTTCTTGTTATGGCTGCTGATCACGGTGATCCTGGCGGTGAAAGCCTTCGCCTTTGCGCCGGTGCCGGATGAAGTGGCGGTGCGCAGCCTCGGCTGGCCGCTGCTGATGGCGGCGCTGCTGGTGCCTTATATCAAGCGCTCGCAACGGGTCAAAGGCACCTTTACCGAACGTTAATGGCGATTGCAGCACGTTTTATCGGGGTTTTTGTGTAAATTTTCGCCAAAAAAGGCAATACCCCTGCGATTCATATGTTGTCGTCCGGCCGCCGATTCCCGATAATAGGCGGCTTTTATTTTTTTAGGCATCGCAATGACCGAATACCTGCTCCTGTTTGTCGGCACCGTACTGGTGAACAACTTCGTTCTGGTGAAGTTTCTTGGCCTGTGCCCGTTCCTCGGCGTTTCCAAGAAGCTGGAAAGCGCCATCGGCATGGGAATGGCCACCACCTTCGTCATGACGCTGGCCTCCGTCAGCGCCTGGGTGATCAACACCTTTATTCTGGTTCCGCTGGATCTGGTGTATCTGCGCACGCTCTCCTTCATTCTGGTGATCGCCGTCGTCGTTCAGTTCACCGAGATGGTGGTGCGCAAGACCAGCCCGGCGCTCTACCGCCTGCTGGGCATCTTCCTGCCGCTGATCACCACCAACTGTGCGGTGCTGGGCGTAGCGTTGCTTAACGTCAACCTCGGCTATAACTTCCTGCAGTCCGCCGTTTACGGCTTCAGCGCCGCCGCCGGTTTCTCGCTGGTGATGGTGCTGTTCGCCGCCATTCGCGAACGTCTGGCGGTCGCCGACGTGCCGGCGCCGTTCCGCGGCTCCTCGATCGCGCTGATCACCGCCGGGCTGATGTCGCTGGCCTTTATGGGCTTTACCGGGCTGGTGAAATTCTAATGACTGCGTTGTGGATAGCTATCGCGGCTTTGAGCGCGCTCGGGCTGCTGTTCGGACTGGTGCTGGGCTACGCCGCGCGCCGTTTTGAGGTGGAAGAGGATCCGGTCGCCGAGCAGGTCGACGCGATCCTGCCGCAGAGCCAGTGCGGGCAGTGCGGCTACCCCGGCTGTCGCCCCTATGCCGAGGCGGTGGCCAACGGCGAGATGATCAACAAATGCGCGCCGGGCGGCGAACAGGTGATGCTGAAACTGGCGGAGCTGCTCAACGTAGAGCCGCAGCCGCTGGGCAGCGAAGCCGCCGCCGAGCCGGAGCGTAAAGTGGCCTATATCGACGAGGCCAACTGCATCGGCTGCACCAAGTGCATTCAGGCCTGCCCGGTGGACGCCATCGTCGGCGCCACCCGCGCCATGCACACCGTCATCACCGACCTCTGTACCGGCTGCGATCTGTGCGTCGCCCCTTGCCCTACCGACTGTATTGAAATGAGACCGGTCGCTACCACCACCGCCAACTGGAAGTGGGACATGAAGACGATCCCGGTGCAAGTGATCCACGTGGAGCAACATGCTTAATCTGTTCGCCGCCTTTAAAAAAGACCGGATCTGGGATTTCGACGGCGGGATCCATCCACCGGAAATGAAAACGCAGTCCAGCGGTGCGCCGCTGCGTGTCGCGCCCCTGCCCAAGACCTTTATCATTCCGCTGCAGCAGCATTTGGGGCCGGAAGGCGAGCTGTGCGTCAGCGCCGGCGATCGGGTGTTGAAAGGCCAACCGCTGACCGTCGGCCGCGGCCGCACCGTGCCTGTGCATGCCCCGACCTCGGGCACCGTCAGCGCCATTACCCCGCACATCACCGCTCACCCGTCCGGGCTGACGGAGCTGTGCGTGATTATCGAGGCAGACGGGGAAGACCGCTGGTGCGAGCGCGATCCGGTGGCGGACTATCGCCAATCGCCCGCCACGGAACTGATTCAACGTATTCATCAGGCCGGCATCGCCGGCCTGGGCGGCGCCGGTTTCCCGACCGCCAGCAAGCTGCAAGGCGGCATGAGCGGCGTGGAAACGCTGATCCTCAACGCCGCCGAGTGCGAGCCTTACATCACCGCCGACGATCGCCTAATGCAGGAACATGCCGATCAGATCATTGAAGGCACGCAGATCCTGCAACACATTCTGCAGCCCAAGGTCACGCTGATCGGCATCGAAGACAACAAGCCGGAGGCAATCGCGGCGCTGAAACTGGCGTTGCGCGGCCAGTCCGGCATTGCGCTGCGCGTCATCCCGACCAAATACCCGTCCGGCGGCGCCAAGCAGCTGACCAAAATTTTGACCGGCAAGGAAGTGCCGCACGGCAAGCACTCCTCCGCTATCGGCGTATTGATGCAAAACGTCGGCACCGCCTTCGCCATCAAGCGAGCGATCGTCGACGGCGAACCGCTGATTGAGCGCGTAGTAACCCTGACCGGCGAGGCGATCGAGCGCCCCGGCAACCTGTGGGCGCGCATTGGCACGCCGGTGCAGCACCTGCTTGACTTCACCGGTTTCCGCCCGCAGGCGCAGCAGATGGTGGTCATGGGCGGCCCGCTGATGGGCTTCACCCTGCCCGCGCTGAACGTGCCGATCGTCAAGATCAGCAACTGCATTCTGGCGCCGACGGTGGATGAAATGACGCCGCAGGAACCGGAGCAGTCCTGCATCCGCTGCGGCCTGTGCGTAGACGCTTGCCCTGCCGGGCTGCTGCCGCAACAGCTGTACTGGTTCAGCCGTGGACAGGAGCACGACAAGGCGCGCAACCATAACCTGTTCGACTGCATCGAATGCGGCGCCTGCGCGTTCGTCTGCCCCAGCAATATCCCGCTGGTACAGTACTACCGGCAGGAAAAGGCCGAAATCAAGGCTATCGATCTGGAAGCGGCGCGCACCGCCGAGGCCAAGGCGCGTTACGAGGCCAAGCTGGCGCGTCTGGAGCGTGAAAAACTGGCGCGTGAAGAGCGACATAAAAAGGCCGCCGTCAAACTGACCGACGACGATCAGGGCGCAGTGCAGGCCGCGCTGGCGCGCGTGCGCAGCAAGAATGCCGAAGCGGCGGTTACGCCGGTCAACGGCCAGCAGCCGGACAACAGCGAGATGATCGCCGCCCGCGAAGCGCGTAAAGCGCAGGCGCGCGAACGTCGTGCCCAGCTGGCTGCCGAGGTGGAAACGGAAGCGCCACCGGCGACCGCCGGCGACGACGCGCGTAAAGCCGCCGTGGCCGCGGCGCTGGCCCGTGTGAAAGCGCGTAAAGAGGCGCCGGCCGCAGACAGCTCCGCCCCGGCGGCAACAGAGGACGATCCGCGCAAAGCGGCCGTTGCGGCCGCCCTGGCGCGCGTGAAGGCCAAAAAGGCAGAGCAGCAGGCGGATGCCCCTGCTCCAGCGGAACCGGCGCCGGTTGCAGCCGAAGAAGATCCGCGCAAGGCGGCGGTCGCGGCGGCACTGGCGCGCGTAAAAGCCAAGAAAGCGGCGCAACAGGCGGATGCCTCTGCACCGGCGGAAC
>NZ_JVEL01000097.1:0-2836 GCF_001076875.1 Serratia sp. 506_PEND | reverse complement strand
GGTGGTCAGCTTGCGGGTGATTTTCGGGCTTTCCGCCTTTCCCCATGCCGACGTTGCCGCCGCCTTTGCTGCCTTCCTTGAAGCAGCCGCCGTTGAGCGCGCCCACCGCCAGGCCGCCAAGGCCGCCCAGAGAGCCGGTGATCACGCCGTTAACGCAATCCGGCGAGGTGTGCTTGCCGTAGAATCCCTGATTGGATGACCCGCCCCCGTTCTTGTTGCCGCCGTTGTTGTTGACGCGGCCATTGCTGCCGCGGTTGTCGGCAAAGTTACCGGCGCCGGCGATCAGGTGAAAGTGTTTGGCATCGATCTCTTGCATAAAATTCCCTCTTTATCGGTTCAGTTAAATTCAGTAAAGCTTGCGCAAGCCAGCTGTTTTTAACAGAAAAAATAGCGGGGGTAATTACCGGTTCGGATAAGAACAGGGGGTTTATTTTGCGATATTTTCCAGTCTGATAGGGCACAGAGGAATGATATTTTGGATGTGTGGATCCGCATCGCTATCCGTTCTCTTGAGCCGGTTAATTTGTTAGCATGGCACCCCTGGATGACTATTGGTGCAGTACATTGAAAATTAAAGCGTTGTTATTTGTTGCGTTGGCCGCGCTGGCCGGCTGCAGCCAGGAGGGAACCTCGATGAATCAGCCCGCAAACGAGAAAGGCGGCCAAACGGAAGTGTTGCTGGTGAACAGCGCGCTGGTGGACTGCGTGGGCGTCGGCCCGATGAAGTGCATGCAGGTGCGCCGCTCCGCGCAGCAGCCGTGGGAGTTGTTCTATACCGGCATCGAGGGCTTCATTTTCGAACCGGGCTATCAGTATCGATTGAAAGTGCGCGTCACTCCGGTGGAGAACGTGCCGGCCGACGCCTCATCGCTGCGTTACACGCTGATTGAGCAGCTGGAAAAGAACAAGGCGTGACTCTCGACTGGCCGGGTAATCGCAACCCGGCCTGCCATGATTATCCCTTTGCCATCATGACATGTCTCGGCGGCGGGCTTTCCGACTGGTCTGTTCACTGCGCTTGTTTTCGCACTTTCTTAAGTATATTGAGAAAATCAGGTATATTGTCCTTCGGTTTTTAGCTACCAAGAAAAAATTACTATGATTATCAAACCTAAAATTCGTGGTTTTATCTGCACCACCGCTCACCCGGCAGGCTGTGAAGCCAACGTCCGTGAGCAAATCGCCTACGTTAAGTCGCGCGGCGAACTGAAAAACGGGCCTAAAAAGGTGCTGGTCATTGGTGCTTCCACCGGTTACGGTCTGGCCTCGCGCATCAATGCCGCTTTCGGCAGCGGTGCGGCCACCATCGGCGTATTTTTCGAGAAGCCTGGCAGCGAAGGCAAAACCGGTTCCGCCGGTTGGTACAACTCCGCCGGTTTCGACAAGGCAGCTAAAGAAGAAGGCCTGTACGCGAAAAGCATCAACGGCGACGCATTCTCCAACGAGTGCCGTCAGACCGTGATCGATCTGATCAAAAAAGACCTGGGCCAGGTTGACCTGGTGGTTTACTCGCTGGCTTCGCCGGTGCGTAAGATGCCGGAAACCGGCGAAGTGGTGCGTTCCGCACTGAAGCCGATCGGCGAGCCATACAAATCCGTCGCACTGGACACCAACAAAGACGTGCTGGTTGAAGCCGTGGTCGAGCCGGCCAACGAGCAAGAAATCGCCGACACCGTGAAGGTGATGGGCGGCCAAGACTGGCAGCTGTGGATGGACGCGCTGGACGAAGCGGGCGTGCTGGCGGATAACGCGCAGTCGGTCGCTTACTCCTACATCGGTACCGATCTGACCTGGCCAATTTACTGGCACGGCACGCTGGGCAAGGCGAAAGAAGATCTGGATCGCGCGGCGCACGCCATCAACCAGAAGCTGCAGGCCAAAGGCGGCGCGGCTTACGTTGCGGTGCTCAAGTCGGTAGTGACTCAGGCTTCCTCCGCCATTCCGGTGATGCCGCTGTATATCTCCATCGTGTTCAAAATCATGAAGGAACAGGGCATTCACGAAGGCTGCATCGAGCAGATCCAGCGTCTGTTCGCCACCAAGCTGTACAGCGGCGCGGCGCCGGACACCGACGAGAAGCACCGTCTGCGTCTGGATGACTGGGAACTGCGCGACGAAGTGCAGGAAACCTGTCGTGAAATCTGGCGGCAGCTGAACGACAACAACATCAACGAACTGACGGATTACCAGGGCTACAAGGCGGAATTCCTGCGCCTGTTCGGCTTCGGTCTGCAGGGCGTTGACTACGACGCCGATCTGAGCGGCGAAGCCAATTTCGATGTGATCGAGCTGGTCTAAGCGCGTCGAGCGGTCAAACAAGGTCGGGTTAGCCCGGCCTTTTTTATTGCCTGCGAATTATCGGCTGGCTAAGCGAAAATGTTTATTTCGGGTTAACAGAGGAACCGAGTGGTTAACATCGGCGGTCGGAAGGTGAAATAACGGCGGTTATTAAACTAAAGAAAGTCATTTTTTATTTACCCTTGCCGCCGGCTGCGGGTATTTTATTTCCTTTAAGGAGAAAACTATGACATGGCGTTATTGTGCCACGGTATCGTTGTTTTTGTTGAGCGGCTGCGGCGCGATCCAGCCGACGTCGACGTCCCCAGACTGGTCTCAGCCACAGCCGGCCACGCGGGAACAGCGGCAACGCATCATGGCGGGTGAGTCTGCTTCGTCGGTATTGCATGAAGGGAATATCGGTATTGGCGGCACGTTAGATGGGTCGAAAATATTCGATCGTTAAACCGCTAAATATATTCAGCCAAATTAATGCGCGCATTCTGCCGATATTGTCGGAGGGTTTACCTTTCCTGCGTTATTCTGCCGTGGCTTGACC
>NZ_JVEL01000096.1:0-9646 GCF_001076875.1 Serratia sp. 506_PEND | reverse complement strand
GGGTCGCGAGTTCGAGTCTCGTTTCCCGCTCCAATTTTCTCTTCGTTTCAAACTCAAGTCCAACGCCTTATCCGGCGCGGATTTTTGTCCCGTTTTACACGCCTGCTAAAAATGTTGTGAACAGAGTTATCCACAGCCTCTGCACATAAACTCGCCTGCCTGAAAAATCAACGTCATACAAATTAAATATTTATCTATTTGATTTATATGCTTATTTATTTATCCCAAAACGTTATGCCGATCACTTGCTCTTTTTGTTGCAGTTGAAAGACAACGTGTTTTTATTTTTATGCACAAATCCACAGAGTGAGTCTTCCGGCGATAAGCCTGCGCGGCGCACGCCGTCAGGCGTCCCTCGGCAAACCTTTTTCCACAGCCCGTATCAGCCGTTTTTTCTGTGCCGTCTGCACCTCGATGCCCTGCGCTTCGCGGCGGGCGAGCTGTTGCGCCAGCGCCCAGTGGATATGTTCGTCCAGCATGCTGTCCTGGCCCAAACGCGTGCGCAGCGCGAGCACGACGCGGCCTTCATAAGGCGCATTGCCCAGCGCTACGGCGATATTGCGCAGCCAGCGCAGGTGGCCGATGCGGCGTATCGCCGAGCCTTCGGTGATGCGCAGGAATTTTTCTTCTGTCCAGTTGAACAGATCGATCAGCTGCGGTGCATGCAGCGCGGCGCGCGGGCTGAAATCGTCTTCGTCGGTGAGCTGCGAAAAGCGATTCCACGGGCAGATCAGCTGGCAGTCGTCGCAGCCGTAGATGCGGTTGCCGAGCAGCGGGCGGAATTCTTCCGGGATCGCGCCTTCCAGCTCGATGGTCAGGTAGGAGATGCAGCGCCGGGCGTCGACGGTATAGGGGGCGACGATGGCGCCGGTCGGGCAAGTGGTGATGCAGGCGACGCAGCGGCCGCACTGTTCTTCCTGCGGCTGATCCACCGGCAGCGGCAGATCGATCAGCAATTCGCCGAGGAAAAACCACGATCCGGCTTCGCGGTTGAGAATTAGTGAGTGTTTACCAACCCATCCGATGCCCGCCTTGGCGGCCAGCGCGCGCTCCATCACCGGCGCAGAATCGACAAAGGGGCGGAAATTCAACTCGCCGCAGTATTCCTGGATCTGATCGCCCAGTTTTTTCAGGCGCTGGCGCAACAGCTTGTGATAGTCACGCCCCAGCGCGTAGCGGCTGACGTAGCCCAACTGCGAATCTTGCAAGGTGCTGGCGAACGCCGCCTTGGCCGGCAGGTAGTTCATGCGTACGCTGATCACTCGCAGCGTGCCCGGCAACAGTTCGTGAGGGCGTGCGCGCAACATGCCGTGGCGCGCCATCCATTCCATCTCGCCGTGGTACTGCTTGTCGAGCCAGGCCTGCAGCTTCGGCTCTTCAAGGCTCAGATCGGTATCGCAGATGCCAACCTGCTGGAATCCTAGCGATTGCCCCCATTGCTTGATATGTTGGGCGAGTTGATGAAGATCGAGGGGGTGCGTCATGACGGGCCACAATGAAAAAGCATACGCTGACAGTTTACCACACTCTGTCTGGCCTGCGGATTGGATCCGTCGCTCGGAACCCGCGGCGGCGGCCTCGCTCGGTATTTCTCTTTACGATTTGATGCAGCGCGCCGGTCAGGCGGCCTACGCGCTGGCGCGCAACGCGTACCCTTCCCGCGACCACTGGCTGGTGCTGTGTGGCCACGGCAACAACGGCGGCGACGGCTATGTGGTGGCGCGTCTGGCGAAGGCGGCGGGCGTGCAGGTGACGCTGATCGCCTGCGAAGGCGCACGTCCTTTGCCACCGGAAGCCGCAGCGGCTCGCGAGGCCTGGCAAGCAGCAGGCGGCGACATTCTGCCGGCGAACAGCCGCTGGCCGGCGTCTGTTTCGCTCATCATCGACGGCCTGCTGGGCACTGGTCTGGGCAGCGCGCCGCGTGCGCCTTACGACGCGCTGATCGAGGCCGCCAACCGCCATTCGGCGCCGGTGGTGGCGCTCGATATTCCGTCCGGCCTGCTGGCGGAAAGCGGCGCGGCGCCAGGCGCGGTGGTGCGTGCCGCGCACACCGTCACGTTCATCGGCCTCAAACCGGGGTTGCTGACCGGCCAGGCGCGTGACTGGGTCGGGCAACTTCATCAGAATGCGCTAGGCTTATCGGGTTGGTTGGCGAAGCAACCGGAGCAGATTCAGCGGCTTACCGCCGAGGTGTTGCCGCGCTGGCTGCATCCGCGCCGTCCTTGCGCTCATAAGGGCGAGCATGGCCGCCTGCTGTTGGTGGGCGGCGATAGCGGTTTCGGTGGCGCCATTCGCATGGCGGCGGAGGCTGCGCTGCGCAGCGGGGCTGGATTGGTGCGAGTGCTTACTCACATCGATCATGTTGCGCCGCTGCTGACGGCCAGGCCGGAGCTGATGGCGCAGGCGCTGGACGAGGCGACGCTGCGGCAGGCGATGCAATGGGCGGATGTGCTGGTGATTGGCCCGGGGCTGGGCCAGGCTGAGTGGGGCAAAAACGCCTTGAGCGTGCTGCAAACCAGCGATAAACCAGCCTTGTGGGACGCCGATGCGCTGAACTTGCTGGCATTAAATCCCGAGAAACGGCAGAATCGCGTGATGACTCCGCATCCTGGAGAGGCGGCGCGGCTGTTGAGCTGCAGCACTGCTGACATCGAGAGTGATCGCTTACTTGCCGTGCGCAAGCTGACGGCGCGCTACGGCGGTGTGGCGGTGCTGAAAGGCGCCGGTACGCTGATCGCCGATGAGCAGGGGCAGATGGCGATTGCCGACGTCGGCAACGCCGGCATGGCCTCCGGCGGCATGGGCGATGTGCTGTCGGGCATCATCGGCGGTTTGCTGGCGCAAAAGCTCCCGCTGTATGATGCCGCCTGTGCGGGCTGCGTCGTGCATGGCGCGGCCGGCGATCGCGTAGCGGAAAGACAAGGAACAAGAGGCATGTTGGCGACCGATTTACTGCCGGACATCCTTCATTTCGTTAATCCTGAGTGGGCAAAATAGACTTTATCGAATGAAAGAACTCGTTTTACCTCTGCCGGACGAGGCAGCGACTGTCGCTTTGGGCACCACTTTGGCCAAGGCCTGCGATCGCGCCAGCGTCATCTATCTCTACGGCGACCTGGGCGCCGGTAAAACCACCTTCAGCCGTGGCTTCCTGCAGGCGTTGGGGCATCAGGGCAACGTCAAAAGCCCGACCTATACGCTGGTAGAGCCCTATGCCTTGCAGCCGTTGGCGGTGTATCACTTCGATCTGTATCGCTTGGCCGATCCGGAAGAGCTTGAATTCATGGGCATTCGCGATTACTTCGCGCAAGACGCCATCTGCCTGGTCGAATGGCCGCAGCAGGGCACCGGCGTGCTGCCGGAGCCGGACCTGGCGCTGCACCTCAGCTATCAGGGCGAGGGGCGAGAGGCGAAGATTGAGGCGATTTCCGCATACGGCAGCCAGTTGTTAGACCGCATTCATGGATCACAGGGATGATGCTGCAATGACGCAGGTGTTGAAAAAATTTGCGGTCATCATACTGATCGCCGTGCTGGGGCCGCTCGGCGCGTTGAACGCGTTGGCGGCGTCCTCGCTGTCCGATATCAAAGTGTCGAACGCCCAACGCGAAGCGACGGTGTCGGTGAGCTTCAATGGTCCGCCGGACTATGCGTTTTTCCCGCTGCACGGCCCGGAACGGGTGGTGCTGGACGTTAATCAAAAGGGCAAGGTCGGCGGTCTTCCGCTCAATTTCAGCGGGCAAAACCTGGTGAAAAGCATTCGCTCCAGCGCGCCGAAAGACGCTCAGAGCGTGCGCCTGGTGTTTGATCTGACCCAGCGCGCCAAAACCCGCGTTTCCACTCGCCAGAACGGCGGCGTGCATACCGTGGTGTTCACCATTTCGGCCGAAGGCGGCGCCAATATCGTGGCGCGTAAAGCGCCGGTGCAAACGCCTCCGCCGGTCGCCGTCAGTCAACCGCCGCGTCAGGCGCCGGTCGCGGTGCGTGAAGCGCCGGAGCCGCCGCTGCGCAAAGCGCCGACGGGATCGAATCCCTTTACCCAAAAACAGACCGTGGTCGCAGGCACCGCCACTGAGGTCACGCCGCGCAGCAGCCGCGTTTCCGCCGGTTCCGGCGATCGGGTGGTGGTGGCGATCGACGCCGGCCACGGCGGCCAGGATCCGGGGGCCATCGGCCCGAGCGGGTTGAAAGAAAAGAATGTCACCATCGCCATCGCGCGTCGCCTGCAGGCGATGCTGGACGCCGACCCGCAGTTCAAACCGGTGCTGACGCGTAACGGTGACTATTTCATCTCGGTGATGGGGCGTTCCGACGTTGCGCGTAAACAGGGCGCCAACGTGCTGGTCTCCATCCATGCCGACGCCGCGCCAAACCGCAGCGCCAGCGGCGCTTCCGTCTGGGTGCTGTCCAATCGCCGCGCCAACAGCGAAATGGCCGGTTGGCTCGAACAGCATGAGAAGCAGTCTGAGCTGCTCGGCGGCGCCGGCGATTTGCTGGCCAATAGCCAGGCCGACCCTTATCTGAGCCAGGCGGTGCTGGATCTGCAGTTCGGCCACTCGCAGCGTGTCGGGTACGACGTGGCGGTGAAAGTGCTGCAGCAGCTGCAGAGCGTCGGATCGTTGCATAAACGCCGGCCGGAACACGCCAGCCTAGGCGTGCTGCGTTCGCCGGATATTCCATCGCTGCTGGTGGAAACCGGATTTATCAGTAATAGCACGGAGGAGCGGCTGCTGGGCAGTAGCGCGTATCAGGAGAAGATTGCCAAGGCCATTCATAACGGCCTGCGCAGCTACTTCCTGGCGCATCCGCTGCAAGCCGACCCAAAGGTGGAAAACCGACCGCTGGACGTCGCAGCGGCGGTTAACACCTCAACACCAGACGTGCGTCAGCCGGAGCCTATCGTCAGCCCGGCCGGCGCGAGCCGCAGCGTTAGCGGCAAGACCCAGATCCACGTGGTGAAACGGGCGGAGACGCTGTCCGGCATCGCCGACAGCTACGGCACCACCATGGCGGCGCTGCGGGATCTGAACAAACTGAAGAAAGACGGCGTGTGGGTCGGGCAACGCCTGAAGGTGCCGGCGGGGAAAACCGCCGCCGTCACCGCCGTCGCCAAAGCGAAAACACCGGCGAAAAGGCCGTCTAAACATAAAGTGGCCCGCGGAGATACGCTGTCCTCCATCGCTTCCCGCTACGGGGTCAGCGTCGGCGATCTGAAACGGGTCAATAATCTGAAGTCGGACGTCGCGCCGCTGGATCGGACGCTGACCATTCCGCAGGCCTAGCGCCACCGCTACAGGAGTCAGCATGCCTATCCAGGTGTTACCGCCACAGCTCGCCAACCAGATCGCCGCCGGAGAGGTGGTCGAACGCCCCGCGTCGGTCGTCAAAGAGCTGGTGGAAAACAGCCTGGACGCCGGTGCGACGCGCATCGATATCGATATCGAACGCGGCGGCGCCAAGCTGATCCGCATTCGCGACAACGGCTGCGGCATCGGCAAGGACGATCTGGCGCTGGCGCTGGCGCGGCACGCCACCAGTAAAATCAGCACGCTCGACGACCTGGAGGCGATCGTCAGCCTCGGCTTTCGCGGCGAAGCGCTGGCCAGCATCAGTTCGGTGTCCCGTTTGACTCTGACGTCGCGCACCGCCGACCAGAGCGAGGCGTGGCAAGCCTATGCCGAAGGGCGCGAGCAGGCGGTGACGGTCAAACCCGCCGCGCACCCGGTCGGCAGCACGCTGGAAGTGCTGGATCTGTTTTACAACACCCCGGCGCGCCGCAAGTTCATGCGCACCGAGAAAACCGAATTCGGCCATATCGATGAAGTGGTGCGGCGCATCGCGCTGGCGCGCTTCGATGTGGCGATCAACCTCAGCCACAACGGCAAACTGATCCGCCAATACCGGGCGGCGAAGGAAGAAAGCCAGCACGAGCGCCGTTTGGGCAGCATCTGCGGCCCGGCGTTTTTGCAGCATGCGCTGAACATCGACTGGCAGCACGGCGATCTGAGCATCCGCGGTTGGGTGGCGGATCCGGCCGGGGCGCGCCAACTGGGTGAAATGCAGTATTGTTACGTCAACTGCCGCATGATGCGCGATCGTTTGATCAATCACGCCATTCGTCAGGCCTATCAGGATCAGTTGAAGGACGATCAGCAGCCCGCTTACGTGCTGTATCTGGAGGTCGATCCGCACCAGGTGGACGTCAACGTGCATCCCGCCAAGCACGAGGTGCGTTTCCATCAGGCGCGGCTGGTGCACGATTTTATCTACCAGGCGGTGACCACCGTGCTGCAACAGGCCGGTCAGACACCGTCGCTGCCGCTGGCGGAAACGCCGGACGAAGCGCCCGCGCCGGTCTGGCAGCAGGAAAACCGCGTCGCCGCCGGCGGCAACCATTTTTCTCAGCCTGCGCCGCGCCGTGAAACGCCGCCACCGGCCGCCACCGCCCGCGAGCGGCCGCCGCAGCCGAGCTGGCAAGCGGCGGGCGGTTATCAGAAACGCGAAGGCGAGCTGTACGGTAAACTGATGCAGCCCGCCGCCGAGCCGCCGGCCGAGGCCGCGCCGGAAGTCTCGATCAAGCCGCCGTTGTTCCCGCCGGCGAAAGCCGCAGCGGAAACGCCGTTGGCGGGCGGCCAGCACAGTTTTGGCCGGGTGTTGATGATCCATCCGCCGTGTTATGCGTTGATTGAACAGCGCCAGCAGCCGGCGTTGCTCAATCTTACGGTGGCCGAGCGCTGGCTGCGTCAGGCGCAGCTCAACCCGCCGACGGAAGGGCTGCGGCCGCAGCCGCTGCTGATCCCAGTCAAGCTGACGTTGGAAAAGAGCGAAGCGGCGGCCATCGCGCGGCATCAGGCGCTGCTGACGATGATGGGGCTGGATCTGCAGGCGGATCACGGCCGTGTGACGCTGCGCGCAGTGCCTTTACCATTACGCCAACAAAATTTACAAAAACTGATACCCGAACTGTTAGGCTATCTGGCCGAACATCAGGAGATGTCGCCCGCGGTGCTGGCCACCTGGCTCGCTCGCCGTCTTGGCAGCGAACATGAACAGTGGAACACCTCGCAAGCGATACAATTGCTGACCGACGTTGAACGACTTTGCCCGCAGCTGGTCAAATCGCCACCGAGCGGACTTTTACAACCCGTTGATTTACAGGCCGCACTGGCGGCCCTCAAGCATGACTGACACTGAAATGACACCACGTCCCCCGGCTATTTTCATCATGGGGCCGACCGCCTCGGGCAAGACCGCGCTGGCGATCGCGCTGCGCGAACGCCTGCCGGTGGAACTGATCAGCGTCGATTCCGCGCTGATTTACCGCGGCATGGATATCGGCACCGCCAAGCCGAGCGCCGAAGAATTGGCGCAGGCGCCGCATCGGCTGATCGATATTCGCGATCCCGCCGAAGCTTACTCGGCCGCGGAGTTCCGCGCCGATGCGCTGAAAGAGATGGCCGACATCACCGCCGCCGGCCGCATTCCGCTGTTGGTGGGCGGCACCATGTTGTATTTCAAGGCGTTGCTGGAAGGATTGTCGCCGTTGCCGTCCGCCGATCCCGCGGTGCGCGAGCGCATCGAACGGCAAGCGGCGGAGCAGGGCTGGGAGGCGTTGCACCGTCAGTTACAGGCGATCGATCCGGTCGCGGCATTGAGAATTCATCCGAATGATCCGCAGAGACTGTCCAGAGCACTGGAAGTTTTTTTTATTTCGGGTAAAACTTTAACGGAACTGACTAAAATTTCGGGTGAATCGTTGCCGTATCAAGTTCACCAATTTGCGATAGCGCCGACCAGCCGTGAGTTGATCCATCAACGCATCGAGCTGCGGTACCATCAAATGTTGGCGGCGGGTTTTGAGACGGAAGCGCGTGCACTTTTCGCACGGGGTGATTTGCATACGGACTTGCCCTCCATTCGCTGTGTCGGTTACCGCCAGATGTGGTCATACTTGTCTGGTGAAATTAGTTACGATGAGATGGTTTATCGTGGTATTTGCGCAACACGTCAGTTGGCTAAACGCCAAATGACCTGGTTACGGGGTTGGGAGTCGGTCCATTGGTTGGACAGTGAAAAGCCGGGAGAGGCTTTGGACTCGGTGACACAGGTTGTTAGTGCATAGGTTGGGTGATTGTGTACAATTGCTGAGTATTCAGCGCGCAAATTTTTTACGTCGTTTATTTTAGAGCCGACAGGTTCTTAGTTACAAACAACAAGCAAATAAGGAAAAGATAGAATGGCTAAGGGGCAATCTTTGCAAGATCCGTTCCTGAACGCATTGCGTCGTGAACGTGTTCCGGTTTCTATTTATTTGGTGAATGGTATTAAGCTGCAAGGCCAGATTGAGTCTTTTGACCAGTTTGTCATCCTGTTGAAGAACACGGTTAGCCAGATGGTGTACAAGCACGCTATCTCTACCGTTGTCCCGTCACGTCCGGTTTCGCATCACAGCAACAACCCGAGCGGCGGTTCAAGCAACTATCACCATGGCAACAATCCGTCTGCGCAGCAACAGCCGCAGCAGGAAAGCGATGACGCTGAATAAAGCGCGTTGCAAGACAACCATGACGGGGAGCATAAGCAGCCGCGGGCTGTTTATGTCCCCCAAACTCACGGTGAGTGTCCGTTTGAGAGGTTGCACGCTTGTTTGACCGTTATGAAGCCGGTGAGCAGGCCGTACTGGTTCATATCTATTTCTCGCAAGACAAAGATACGGAAGACCTCAACGAGTTCGAATCGCTGGTCTCCTCAGCCGGTGTCGAAGCTTTGCAAGTGGTGACTGGTAGCCGCAAAGCCCCGCATCCGAAGTACTTTGTCGGCGAAGGAAAGGCCGAAGAAATTGCAGATGCGGTGAAAGCCAGCGGCGCGTCTGTTGTCCTGTTTGATCATTCCCTTTCCCCGGCGCAGGAAAGAAACCTTGAGCGCCTGTGCGAATGCCGGGTGATCGATCGCACCGGGCTGATTTTAGACATCTTCGCCCAGCGTGCCCGCACCCATGAAGGTAAGCTGCAGGTGGAGCTGGCGCAGTTGCGTCACATCGCCACGCGTCTGGTACGCGGCTGGACGCACCTGGAGCGGCAAAAAGGGGGGATTGGCCTGCGCGGGCCGGGGGAAACCCAGCTTGAGACCGACCGTCGCCTGTTGCGCGATCGCATCAGCTTGATTCTGCGCCGCCTAGAGCGGGTAGAAAAGCAGCGTGAACAAGGCCGACGCGCGCGGACCCGTGCCGATGTGCCGACCGTATCGCTGGTGGGCTACACCAACGCCGGCAAATCCACCCTGTTTAACCGAATAACGTCTGCCGAGGTGTATGCGGCGGACCAGCTATTTGCCACCCTGGATCCTACGTTGCGGCGCATTGACGTGCCGGACGTGGGGGATACCGTGTTGGCGGATACCGTAGGCTTCATCCGGCACCTGCCGCACGATCTGGTGGCCGCCTTCAAGGCGACGCTGCAGGAAACGCGCCAGGCATCTCTGCTGCTGCACGTCATCGATGCCGCAGATCCGCGCGTCGATGAGAACATCGAAGCGGTGAACACCGTGCTGGCGGAGATAGACTCGGATGAAATTCCTACACTGTTAGTGATGAACAAAATAGATATGCTGGACGATTTTGTGCCGCGTATCGACCGCAACGACGAAA
>NZ_JVEL01000095.1:0-200 GCF_001076875.1 Serratia sp. 506_PEND | reverse complement strand
TGATCTTATCCACCAGCGTTTCAACATAGCGCTGGTCAAACATGTCTGTCAGCTTGTCCAGTTGCTCCTGCGATATCTGCAGCATTTTCCGCCGCGACCCACTCTGTGAATGAAATGACTTTCTCAACTCAGTGAAATGCTCCCGACGTTCTTCACACTGCCAGTGCGTTGTAATCGCATTTATCGGCCCGAGAAATGAA
>NZ_JVEL01000094.1:0-577 GCF_001076875.1 Serratia sp. 506_PEND | reverse complement strand
TTTATTCGTAACTGGCACTCGATTATAGGGCCACATCCTGTGTAAATAAACGTCATTGTTTCACGAATGTGAACGAAACGTGTAACTGGCACCGACCGGAGAGAACAGCATGAAAAACGCAGAATTGAACCAACGCCGTCAGGACGCCACCCCGCGCGGAGTGGGCGTGATGTGTGGTTTTTACGCCGAGCGCGCAGAGAACGCCACGCTGTGGGATGTGGAAGGTAAGGAAGTGATCGACTTCGCCTCGGGGATCGCCGTGCTGAACACCGGCCATCGCCACCCAAAAGTGATCGCCGCAATTGAAAAGCAGCTGCAGGCCTTCACCCACACCGCCTATCAGATCGTTCCTTACGAAAGCTATGTCTCGTTGGCGGAGCGCATCAACCAGCGCGCGCCGATCGCCGGTCCGTGTAAAACCGCTTTCTTCACCACCGGCGCGGAAGCGGTGGAAAACGCGGTGAAGATTGCCCGCGCTTACACCGGCCGTCCGGGCTTGATCACCTTCGGCGGCGGCTTCCACGGCCGCACCTATATGACCATGGCGCTGACCGGCAAAGTGGCGCCTTACAAACTG
>NZ_JVEL01000093.1:0-1573 GCF_001076875.1 Serratia sp. 506_PEND | reverse complement strand
TTATATAGTCAGCCTCATGGCGTTCAGCAATAGCGACGACGAGTTAACGCCCCCGATTTTCCACCGCCGCCACGGCTTATCGAAGCGGCTTACGCCGCAAGGCCGGGAAAAAAAAGGATTAAAACTAGGATTTTTACCCATACCGATCTAAAATTTCGCGCAAAAACAAAGAGAAGTAAATTTGGTCCACCGGGAAAAGGAATGAAGTTGTGAAGGAAATGATCTCCATCGTTTTTATGGCATGCCTGCTGGCGCTGCTGTTTTCGTGGCTGTTCGTCTACGGTCTTAACATTCATTAACCCCGTAACGACAACCATCCCCCTCCCTGGCGGGCAAGCGGCGCATCGCGACTGATGCGCTAAAACCGGCACCTGAAGGGGTCACGTACCGTCAAAACCCGACGCCGCCTCACCTTAGACTTGCTGTCCGCAAATACATCATTAGTTTTTATGAGTCATAACCCCACCGCGTTTCCCCCCTTCACCGACGCTTTTACTGCTCAGCGGAGTTCACCCCAGAAGGAAGACTTGCCTGACGCAAAATGTTACCGGTAACTATGCTGTTGATTTCTTTTGGCAATAAACGTAAAGCCGTTAATAACCCTACGTTCTTTATAGAAATAAATTATGCATACTTATGGATAAAGGTTTGAATAAAGGGCCTTTGGTCATTGATTATCCCCCGCCAAGCTCCTAGAATTCGCGCGTAAAAATACAACTGGGATCGGGTTTCATGTCGCCGCTGTGGGTTGCAACGCAATACTGTTATTTTATTGGTCTGTTAGTTTCTATGGTTTTCACCTACCTGGTTAGCCGGGACACCGTCAAAATTCGCTGCATCAGCGCACTGACCATCGGGTTAACCTGGCCGTTGAGCCTGCCGGTGGTGTTACTGTTTTCGCTGTTCTAACGCCCCAATATCGCGCGGTGGCTTTTAAACAGTCATGTTAATGAAAAGAGGCTGACCACCGGCGTCATGGTTTTTGGCGTGGGATAAAAAAGTGCCAGCGCAAAGCTGGCATGAAAATTGGAAGCAATGTGAGCAATGTCGCGCCGGATCGGGGGGCACAGAAGGAGACAACCCTTTTCCCCTCACCGGCGAATCAAATGATAATACGTCTCATTATTGAATGTAAAGTCATTTCCCTACGCAACTGTTCCTCTTTGGGAAACTATCAGCCGCGCGGCGATCGCCAGCGCTGATACAATCGCCCCGCCCCCCACACCAGCAGCCAGAGCAAAGCATTCAACCCCAACCACAGCATCAGCAAGTAGAAGAAAGTCTGATAACCGGGTATGCCCCGATCGGCCAAAAACGGGTTGAAGTGAAAAAATTTGACGATCGCGAACGGATTAAGATTGAAACGGTTGAACACGGCCGCTGTCAGCAACGGTGGCAACAGCGTATAAAACGCCAGGCTGAACAGCAGCAGGATTTTTGTGCCCGAAGTGTTTTTATAATCTTTCATATCAATAAATTATATCTATCATCATAGTGCAAAAACCGCCAGGCATTCGTACGCCAATCGACCCCGCGGGCGCTAAAGAGTTCCAGGCCAACGCGGAAATAAAGC
>NZ_JVEL01000092.1:0-220 GCF_001076875.1 Serratia sp. 506_PEND | reverse complement strand
TTACACCTACCATCCTTACTGGCAGCAACGTATTGCTGATACGTTCAACTGTACGCTGAATGCATACACCCGCGTACTGGCGCTGCGCGTTGACCTCAGGTTGCCGGATACGCCTGCGGCCACTGATGCCGCCGTTATCTCTCGGTTTATCGACGCCCTTAAAGCCCGCATTGATGCGTACTTTAAGCGCCATCAGCGTGAAGGTAAACGGATCTGGCCG
>NZ_JVEL01000091.1:0-1050 GCF_001076875.1 Serratia sp. 506_PEND | reverse complement strand
GAGCTTTCTGGAAGGGGATCCGGATCAGCCGATCATTACCGGGCGCACGTTCCACGGGGTCAATCTGACACCTTATCCATTGCCATTACATAAAAACCGCATGGTTCTGCGTTCAGACACGGTTCAGGGGGATGGCTACAACGAACTCTCCTTTGAAGATACAGCCGGGAGTGAAGAGCTTCTGCTGCGCGCCCAGAAAAATATGGCATTACGGGTACTCAATTCAAAGGACGAACGCGTTGAATACAACCGAACCAGCAGCATTGGTCATGACGAAGAACTGGTGGTTGCCAATGACCGCAAAGTTACGGTTGAGGGGAATCAGGACCAAAAAATCAGTGGTAATAACCTGCAGAAAACTGAAGGGGATCTCGGGGTAACGGTGAAGGGAGACCTGTCACAGAAGATCAACGGTGCATTTAGCGTGGACAGCCACGGTGATTTAACTTTGCAGAGCAAAAGCAAACTGACAGTACGGGTAGGAAGCAGTTTTATCGTTATTCATGAAGGGGGCGTGGATGTTGAGGGCAGCACCATCAACCTGAATTCTGGCGGCAGTCCGGGTTCTCTGCTTATCCCTGCAGAGCCTGCGATCCTGAAAGCGGCAGCGGCGCAGGGGGCTTTGTTCGTGGAACACTGCCCAATGGAGAACAAACAGAATGGATAATGTCAGCATCTGGGCGATTGTGGACGCGGCGGCAGAGCCTGACATTTTCACCATGCTGGACACGCTCGATCCGCCTCATGCCTGCCTCTACGCCGAACCGGTGACAGACGAAATTCTCGGTGTGGCCCCCTTTCTTATTCTGGCGACACCGGATGTTCTTGCATGGCTCAAAGTGCGTCGGCCACCCTGGGGGATATTGCTGGAAAGTCAGGCCAGTATGACTACTCTGCGTCAGCATCTGCGTAAATATCTGCATGTTCTGCTGCCAGGGGAAAAGACACCGGTTTATTTTCGCTTTTATGATCCCCGCAATATCTGGCCTTTGATATCGGTATTATCCCCCTGGGAGCTGCATTCATTTCTCGGGCCGATAAATGCGATTA
>NZ_JVEL01000090.1:0-258 GCF_001076875.1 Serratia sp. 506_PEND | reverse complement strand
ACAACGCGGCCGGAAATAACGCGATGCTGCTGGCCGATATCCCGTACCCGCTGCACACCCACACCATGACCGGGTTGAAGGCGGGGCAGGAGTTCTGGTTCCGCGCTCGTTTGCAAGACCGTACCGGCAATCAGGGTGACTGGACTGGCTGGATTAAAGGGCAGTCGAACGCTAACGCCGGTGACTACCTGGAGAGCATCGGAGATGGCTTCCTGACCGACAAGGACGGCGACCGCCTCACTGGCGACATTGACACAA
>NZ_JVEL01000089.1:0-403 GCF_001076875.1 Serratia sp. 506_PEND | reverse complement strand
ACGGACTGGGGCTGCCGCGCAACCGCATTCAGGCTTATGCCTGGTACTCCCTGGCCGCAACTGAAAACGCCAAAGATGCTGTGGATGCACTGAATGCGCTGGAGGCACTGTTAGAGCCCGATGAAATTAAAGCCGCCCAGAAGCTGGCCCGGGAGTGGAGCCTGCGTATTGCTCAGGGTCAAAACGAGGTGGCTCGCTGACTGGATGTTGTGCCCGTCGGATGATGGCAGTGTGGTTGTTTTTTTTTAATCACTGGAACCACGACGCAATAGTTTCGCGTGTGATTTACGTCACAAAAATATTTGCAAAATCGAACATAAAAACACCGCAAAAAGAACAAATGCAAAATCTGCGCAACTTCTTGCTCAGCTTTCAGGATAAAACACTTTTTACGCAATAAACG
>NZ_JVEL01000088.1:0-309 GCF_001076875.1 Serratia sp. 506_PEND | reverse complement strand
TGCTGACGGCGTCTCTTTTCAGTCTGGGCTGGTATCACTATTACCTGGCGAACCGTAATGCGGGGCATCAGGTTCTGCTGTCTGCCCGACAGTTTATCGGTGCGCGTGAAAGTGCCGGACAACAGGCATTTGGCGCTGATTTGCTGCCACGACTGAACCTTATCCGGGAGGCCACACTCTCCTTTGGCGATTACCGGCGTAAAAACACCCCGCTGGCGGATATGGGGCTGTATCAGGGGGGCCGTATCGGTCCTTATGTGGAAACGTCCTACCTCGCGTTATTGCAGCAGCAGTTTCTGCCGGCTGTGC
>NZ_JVEL01000087.1:0-1515 GCF_001076875.1 Serratia sp. 506_PEND | reverse complement strand
CACTCCATCGCCTATAAGCTGATGTTTATCGTTGCCGTCACATGCTGAGCGACGAGATCTTGTCGCTGGCGCCGCAGGGCGGTTTCAACCTGCACGGCTCGCTGCTGCCGCGTTACCGCGGCCGCGCGCCGGTGAACTGGGCGCTGGTGAATGGCGAAACCGAAACCGGCGCCACGCTGCACAAAATGGTGAAACGCCCGGACGCCGGCGATATCGTCGGTCAGCAGAAAGTGACCATCGCAGACAACGACACTGCGCTGACGCTGCACAAAAAAGTGCTGGAAGCCGCGCAGGTCGTGTTGAAAGAGCAACTGCCGAAACTGAAGAACGGCACCGCCACCTTCACCCGTCAGGATGAGTCTCAGGCCAGCTACTTCGGCCGTCGCACTGCGGCGGACGGCGAGATCCTGTGGCACAAATCCGCTAAAGAGATCAATAACCTGGTGCGCGCCGTCACGGAGCCGTACCCGGGCGCGTTCAGCTACCTCGGCCAGCGCAAACTGATTGTCTGGCGCTCTCGCGTGCTGGACACCCAACACGATAAACAGCCGGGCACCGTGCTGAGCACCTCGCCGCTGGTCATCGCCTGTGGCGAAGGCGCTCTGGAGATCGTCGCCGGTCAGAACGACAGCGGTCTGTACGTGCAGGGCAGCCGCCTGGCGCAGGAAATGGGCATCGTCACCGACGTGCGTTTGGCCGCCAAGCCGAACGCCGTAATGAAACGCCGCACCCGCGTGCTGATCCTCGGGGTTAACGGCTTCATCGGCAACCACCTGACCGAGCGCCTGCTGCGCGACGACCGCTACGACATCTACGGTCTGGATATCGGTTCTGACGCCATCAGCCGCTTCCTCGACAACCCGCGTTTCCACTTTGTGGAAGGCGACATCAGCATCCACTCCGAGTGGATCGAGTATCACATCAAGAAATGCGACGTGGTGCTGCCGCTGGTGGCGATCGCGACGCCGATCGAATACACCCGTAACCCGTTGCGCGTGTTCGAGCTGGACTTCGAAGAGAACCTGAAGATCGTTCGCGACTGCGTGAAATACAACAAGCGCATCATCTTCCCGTCCACCTCAGAAGTGTATGGCATGTGCGACGATAAAGAGTTCGACGAAGACCATTCGCGTCTGATCGTCGGGCCAATCAACAAGCAGCGCTGGATCTATTCGGTCTCCAAACAGCTGCTGGATCGGGTGATCTGGGCTTACGGCGCCAAAGAAGGCCTGAAGTTCACGCTGTTCCGTCCGTTCAACTGGATGGGGCCGCGTCTGGATAACCTGGACGCTGCGCGCATCGGTTCTTCCCGCGCCATCACTCAGCTGATCCTCAATCTGGTGGAAGGTTCGCCGATCAAACTGATGGACGGCGGCGCGCAGAAACGTTGCTTCACTGACATCAACGACGGCATCGAAGCGCTGTTCCGCATCATCGAGAACCGCGACGGCCTGTGCGACGGCCAGATCGTCAACATCGGCAACCCGACCAACGAAGCGAGCATTCGCGAGCTGG
>NZ_JVEL01000010.1:0-237 GCF_001076875.1 Serratia sp. 506_PEND | reverse complement strand
GGGCATAATCCAGATGCTGCATCAGCTGTTGCTGAACTTGCCCCTGTTCCGGAAACGCCTTTTGCCAGCGCCACGCCATATACTGCTCTACCAGCGGAATGCTGCGACCCGAGGCATCTTCCGTCATCCTCATGACACGCAGTACCGACATTTTGTCCTCACTGGCCGCAGGTGCCTGCTGCAAATCCTGCAAAAGCCCTTCGAGCACAGCCGGCAGAAACTGCTGCTGCAATAACG
>NZ_JVEL01000086.1:0-417 GCF_001076875.1 Serratia sp. 506_PEND | reverse complement strand
CCCGAATAGCCGGCTTACGGTAAGGCGGGGAGTTATTGTGCGATAAATTTATAAAATAAATTTATAATTCATCAAGGCGAGTTGTGCCTTGCTTATTATTTAAGCAGGCAATGCCGCTTTGCGGTTACTTATAGCTGATAGTCACGCGCTTTAAATGGGGATCGTTATTCACCATCTCACTGCTGACGGCAGAAACTAATTCTTTTGGCATCTCTGTTAACGAAGAGGATATATACCCGTTCTGATATTCCGTCACTTTACCGAAGCAGCTGGAGATAAGCTTTTCATCCTGATGTTTGACGGTGCAGGCCGGCGTGGTAATGGCGCCGGTGAAGCGCACGACGCCGGAGGCGACCTGACTGCCGGAAAGCGGTTTTGCTTGCAGAGCGAAGGGCAGAATGACCAATGCGCTTAATA
>NZ_JVEL01000085.1:0-222 GCF_001076875.1 Serratia sp. 506_PEND | reverse complement strand
TAATACGCTCAATAATCCCGCGCGCCTGCGGGTTGCCTGGTATACCGGTTTGGTGGTCAATGCCCAGACGAGAAAATATCCCCGTAATATCTGCATCGAAGGTTTTGTTCTTCTCACCGCCACCGTTATCTGAGTAATAAATCAGCGGCACGCCAAACTGCGAGATACCGTGACGAATGGCATCGCCGACAGCAACCTGATTTTCAGATAAGGCCAGACTCC
>NZ_JVEL01000084.1:0-2267 GCF_001076875.1 Serratia sp. 506_PEND | reverse complement strand
TGCCGCCCAGGAAGTGAATGATCGCCGCACCGCCGGCGGATTGCTTGGCGCTGCCGCGGCCGAAGAACATGTAGGCCATCAGCACGCCCATGCCCGGGCCTGGGTTGGCTTCAATCAGGAAGAATACCGACTTACCGACTTCCGTGGCCTGCTGGATACCCAGCGGCGAGAAGATGCCGTGGTTGATGGCGTTGTTCAGGAACAGGATTTTCGCCGGTTCAACGAAGATGGACGCCAGTGGCAACAGGTTGTTCTTCACCATCACGTGCACGCCCGCCGCCAGCAGCTTGGAGAGCACCTCCACCAGCGGCCCGATGCCCAGGAAAGCCAGGATTGCCAGCAGCATGCCGATGATGCCGGCGGAGAAGTTGTTCACCAGCATTTCAAAGCCGCTTTTGATCTTGCCGTCCACCCAGCGGTCGAAATGCTTGATAGCCCAGCCACCCAGCGGGCCGGCGATCATCGAGCCGAGGAACATCGGCATGTCGGCGCCGACGATGACGCCCATGGTGGTGATGGCGCCGACCACGCCGCCGCGCTCGCCGCCCACCAGCCGCCCGCCGGTGTAGCCGATCAGCAGCGGCAGCAGATAGGTGATCATCGGGCCGACCAGCTTGGCTAAGGTTTCATTCGGCAGCCAGCCGGTTGGAATGAATAGCGCGGTGATAATCCCCCAGGCGATAAAGGCGCCGATGTTGGGCATCACCATGTTGCTCAGGAAGCGGCCAAAGTTTTGCACTTTAACCTTGATGTCTGGTGAAAACATAAAACACACCCCTATTGTTACGCGCTGACAATAGAGCGCGTGATTATTGTTGTGACGATCCAGCCGTGTTGCCGCTGTATGCGAAACGGACTCTATCACGCTGTTTTTGTCACGCGAACTTCACGAATTTTTTGTGATACAAGTCACACACAACACCCCAACAAACCCTCATTTATAGTGATAAAGATCACACTTATGACGTGTAAAAAAAGCACAGTGAGAAAAAAACCGCCAAAAAATCGACAATAAAGTGATAACGGTCACATTTTTAACTTGGTGATTTGTTTTTAAATTGTGATAAACATCACAATTTATTTTTGACTGCAGCGCCCGATCGCGACGCTCTGTTTGATCTTCCCTGTGAGCACTCATCCCGCCGGGAACTAGCGAAGTGATGAATGAAAGAAAACTACATTGCCGAATGAATGGATTAATTGAAGTGTAGTACAGAAGCCTGCGCAATAAACCAGCAAGCTATTGGAAACGCTGAGGGGAAATAAAGCAGGCCGGCAATGCCGGCCTGTAGATCGTCGTAGGCGCGTTATTGCGTCACGCTTTGAATGGCTTTCTGCGCATTCACCAGGTTCTGCTGTTTGGCCACCAGATTCGACATCATGGTGTTGTACTGCGCCACCTGCTGCGCAGTGCGGAACTGCACGCCGTTGTTGTTGAAGCTGACCTGATTGCCCTGGCTCTGCAGGAAATCGCCAACCTGCACCAGATCCTGCACAAAGCTGGCGGTGGTCGGGATCGCCGGCATCAGGGCGTTGGCCGGCGCGGTGACGATTTTGTCATAGGCCTGGTTGTACACCGCCTTCAGATCGTCGGGCTGTTTCAACGCCGCGCGGGCGGTATCCGCCTGCGACTTGGCGGACTGGATCTGCTGGCCCAGCAGGTTCAACGCCCCGACCGATTGCTGCAGCGCATCGCGTTTGTTCAGATAGTCCTGTGCGGTGCGGATCTGGTTAATCTGATCCAGCGCCGGGGTCAGGCTGGCGCCGACCGACTTGGACAACTGCTGTGAAAAGCCGACCAAAATCGCGTAATCGCCGGCATAGTTGCCGAACTTCTGCTTCTGGTCTTCACTCAGCGTGGGGATATTCGCCCCGCTGCGCATCACGGTATTCTGTAAGTAATCGATAAATGCTTTGCGCTGTTCCGGCTCTTTATCGCCGCAGGCGGTCAATTGCATGACCACCAACAATGCCAATACCGGTGCCAACCAACGCGCGAAACCTCTGCTCTGGATCCCTACCGCCATGTGACATAACTCCTGTTATAAACCTGCTTTTTCATTGGACTCCGCCCCTTTTTCCGCACTCCGTGCGCCTATAAGAATAGATCAACTGGCGGCGTTCCGATACGCGATTCCGTTTGCGGTGAACATTGTCTCGGCCGGTGGCGGTTGAACATCGTGCGCAAAACGCACTGAGGTTCATTGCCGTCGGCGACCGAACGCTTCAATTTCCCCAAGTCGCCCCCCAAGTCGCCCCCCAAGTCG
>NZ_JVEL01000009.1:0-4688 GCF_001076875.1 Serratia sp. 506_PEND | reverse complement strand
CGCCGATAATGCCCCTGCCGGTTCGCCTGAACCGGCATTTCCCATTTGTCCTCCACCGCTCATTTTACGCAGCCCGCCTCTCGGCGCTGGGCTACACTGCCGGTAGCCCTAATGCGCTGATAAGGAAAAACAATGCGCCACTTGCCTCTGCTGACCCCCAGACTGATCCTGCGCCCGTTCACCGCCGACGATCTGCCCCACTTTACCGTCTACCGCAGCCACCCTGACGTGGCGCGCTATCAAAGCTGGAGCGACTACAGCGCCGCCGAGGCACAGGCCTTTTTCGCACAGCAACGGCGGCTCGAATTCAACCGTGACGACAGCTGGTTTCAACTGGCGGTCGAACGCCGCGAGGACGGCGCGTTGCTCGGCGATATCGCGGTGCATTTCTTCGATGAGGGGCGCCAGGCTGAACTGGGCGTGACCTTCGCGCCCAGCCACCAGCGTCAAGGACTGGCGCGCGAAGCGATGACCGCCGTCATCGCTCTGCTGTTCGGGCCGCTGGCGAAGCACCGTATTACTGCGGTGGTGGACGCGCGTAATCTTGCCGCCGCCACGCTGTTCGGCAAACTGGGTTTTCGGCGCGAGGCCTATTGGCGGCAAAACGTGTTTTTCAAAGGCGCATGGGGCGACGAATTCGGTTTCGCCCTGCTGCAAAGTGAATGGCGGGAGAATGCAAGGCATGACGTTGCTGAATAAATACCTTGGGCAATACCAGTTCTCGGAACGGCATGCGATCGCCATCGCCGCGCCGCAGGCGAGGATCCTGGCGGCCGTGGCCGCCTACGATCCCAAGCACGATCGTTTCTTCCGCAGCATGATAGCGCTGCGCGAATTGCCTGCGCGGCTAATGCCGCGCCGAACGCCCACCCCGCCGCCGTTTGGCCTGCATAACTTTTGCCTGCTTGAGCAGGATGACAGCGCGTTGGTCTATGGCCTGATCGGCCGCTTTTGGCAGGCTGAATACGGTCTGGAGCAGGTCGCTGACGGGGCGGGCTTTCTGGCCTTCGCTCAGCCCGGCGTCGCCAAACTGGCGCTGGGTTATATCGTGAGTCCCCCCGAGGGCGGGCGTTGTCGTCTGGTGACGGAAACGCGCATCTTCTGCCCCGACGACGCCAGCCGGCGGCGGTTTACCCCCTATTGGTATGCTATTCGCCTGGTGAGCGGGTTGATACGGCGCCGTATGTTGCGCGCCATTAAAACCGCCAGCGAAAGCAGGCGGTGAATCATTCACTAGATTGATTAATTTAAGAACATTCTTAGAGAATGAAAATCATTATCAGCCTATTTTTTAATCACAACAAGATAGTGTGAGAAGCCATTAACCCCGCCCCCTGCGGGGATTTTTTCGCCTATTTATCACCTGTTTCAGGAAATGCCTGCATAAACAGGAAGGTGCAAGGCTTGCGTTGATACTGATTGATCTGCGGCACCAGCCGGGTGAAATGCTCGGTCTGACAATGCGCGTCCAGGGCGGCGCGATCCGGCCAGCTTTCGATAAAAATAAAATGCCCGGGATCCTGCTGGTCGATGCACAGTTCATAACTGATGTTCAGCGGCTCTTGACGGGTTTTCTCCACCAGCTCGCGATACCACGGCATAACGGTGTCAATGTGTTCCGGGTGGATAAAATCTTCAGCGATGACCTTCAGCATGTTGCGCTCCTGCATTCTGTTTTGCCGTGCCTCACCTTATCGCCCTCACTCCCGAGATGAAAGCGCCATACTCCAGGTCTATCGCCGGGCTGCCAATTCGGTGATAGCGCACACAGATCTCGATCAAAGCGCTTGAACGCGCCCTGGCCCTGTGTGAACGTCTGATTAACAAAAAAGCAACACACCATTCACCATGGTGATGTCTGCATTAACCTGCCGACCCGATATGCGGCATTTTTTTCGCCCTTAAAGGCCTGACCATTAGACCTTTAAGGCTCACGAAGAAAGTCCGCTGTTACCGTCGTGTTGAGGGCAACGGCGCCAGGACGGTCCTTATGACCGACGCTTGTCATTCTCAGAAGAGAGGTTACCGCCAGTGAATCACGCCACCTATGCCGTTCCTGCGCTCAACGCCGCCATTCGCAAAACCTGGCGCAGACTGGTGCCCTTGATGTTCGCCATGTACTTCATCGCGTTTATCGATAGGGTTAACGTCGGCTTTGCCAAGGACGCGATGGCCATCGATATCGCACTGTCGCAATCCGCCTTTGCACTGGGCGCCGGAATATTTTTTGCCGCCTATGCGCTGTTTGGCATCCCGGCCAACCTGCTGATGAACCGCTGGGGGGCCAAACGCTGGCTCAGCGCCACCACCGCGCTGTGGGGGGCGCTGTCGGCCTGCACCGGGCTGGTGACCAATGAACAGCAATTTATCGTTCTGCGGTTTCTGCTGGGGATCGCCGAAGCCGGCTTTTACCCCGGCATCCTGCTGCTGGCGTCGATCTATTTTCCCAATAAGGTGCGCGCCTCGGTTATTGGCATTTTCGTGCTTGGCGTGCCGGCGGCCCTGACGCTCGGCTCACCGCTGTCGGGGGCATTGCTGGAGATGCACGGCGTGTTGGGTAAACCCGGCTGGTTCTGGATGTTCGTGCTGGAAGGGCTGCCGGCCGTCGCCCTCGGCATCTTCGCCTTTTTCTATCTCGACGATAACCCACGGCAGGCCCGCTTTCTGACCGAGGAAGAACGCACGGCGCTGGTGACACAATTGGCCGATGAACAGCAGCAGACCGAAACCAGCAGCGTCAAAGCGGCGATGAGCAGCGGCACCGTTTGGCATCTGGCGTTGATCTACGGCACCCTGCAGATTGGCGTATACGGCCTGATGTTTTTCCTGCCGTCGCAGGTCGCTTCACTGATGGGCACCCATCTCGGCTTCAAGGCCTCGCTGGTGGCCGCCATCCCCTGGGCGTTCTCCGCACTGGGCGTCTATTTCCTGCCGCGCTATGCCGACAGAAACACCGCCAGAAGATTACCGATCGCCGTCGGGTGCATGGTCGCCGCGGCGCTGGGGTTGGTGGTGTCTTCCTATGCCGGCCCTCTGCTCGCCATCGTCGCCCTGAGCTGCTGCGCAGTCAGTTTCCTGGCGGTGCAGCCGATTTTCTGGACGTTTCCCGCGCAGGTGCTCACCGGCCCGGCGCTGGCGGCCGGCATCGGTTTTTGCACCACGCTCGGCGCCGCATTCAGCTTTTTAGCCCCGCTGATCCGCACGGAGGCGGAACAGCGTTTTCACAGCCCGCATGCCGGGCCATTGGTGCTGGCCGCCTTTTCGCTGCTGTGCGCCACGCTGTTGTGGGCGCTCAGAAACCGGCGCGCCGACGTGAGCAAGCAAGACGCGGAGATTGCCGGATAGCGGCGCGTTATTTAACCCTTATTGAACCTGCGGATGGGACACTGGCTCTCAGCCCTCTCGCCCGCAGGTGTTAAATGGATGAATTGACGCACATTATCGCCAAATACAGTCCGGAACCGGGGATGTTGCTGCTGCTGATTTTCCTGTTCGCGCTGGGAAAATCCGTGATCGTGGTGTCTTCCGCCCTGCCGCCCGCCTCGGTGACGCTGCTGATGGGCATCGTTGCAGGCAAGCACGCGCTGCCCTTCGGCGCGGTTTGGGCGGCCATCGCCCTCGGCGCCGCGTTGGGCTCGATCCTGTCTTTCCACTGTGGCGCACGGCTGCACGGCCGCGATCTTGGCTGCCGGCTGCCGGCACGCTTTCACGCCCCGCTGCGCAAAGCGCAACGTTCCTTGCAAAAGCGCGGACTACCGCTGCTGTTCGCCTCGCGTTTTCTGGCGGTGATGCGTTACACCGTGCCGCTGATGGCCGGCATGCTGCAACTGCCGGCGCGGCGCGTCTATGCCACCGCCGCGCTCTCGGCCGCCGTCTGGGCGCTGCTTTTGATGTCGGCGGCGCATTTATTCCCCCGCTTCTTGACCTGAAAGATTCTTGGGCAAATGGCTCGCCCCTACGCCGACATTGCGCCAGCGCACAGCCTCTCTTGCCGTATAAACTGCGGTGCGACACCGCAGTTTGCGCCAGATCACCTTTCTGAACATCAGTCGAAAAATGCGAATTTTTTTGCAAAAAGCGCGCTTAAAACGGCGCAATGAGGGAACAAGCAAAGAAAAGCCTGAGCGTAACACGCTGATTTGGTTGGTGGGTGGTACAGGGTTCGAACCTGTGCCTCATTGATTAAGCGTCAACTGCTCTACCGACTGAGCTAATGACCCAACGCGGTAAGTTGCCCTCCTCGTCAGTGCCGCTGTCAAACGCTTCCACTCATTACTTTTTCTCATGCGAATTTTACAACCCTTTGTTTAATCAACGAGATAAGCCGCATAAGGTCTGTTAATCCCATCTTTTGAAGAGTAATCTTCCGCTCCCTGAACGTCCGATTTGCCTCCTCCGTGTAAAGATTGATCGACTTTTATCCCACGTATAAATGTTGTAAACATGTTGCACAAAGGTGGCGTTATTGCACTACCTTACTAAAGCCGGACCAACCGGATAAATGTATAAAAAAGAGCCACTTCAGAGCTCACGACTTCACTAATGACAGGTAAAACAGGACATCATCAGATGGTAGATCACTCTAAAATAGCGACTGACGCGACGCCCGCTTCAGAAGATCATCTACGGCGAAACCTCACTAACCGACATATTCAACTGATCGCCATCGGCGGCGCCATCGGCACCGG
>NZ_JVEL01000083.1:0-3224 GCF_001076875.1 Serratia sp. 506_PEND | reverse complement strand
ATAAAAATAAAATTGTCACGCATCATGATGTCACATATAAGAAATTCCCGGAGAGTTACTCTAGGAAATTTCGCTTGATGTATAACTTACTGATCCCGGTGATGTTGAGAAATAGTCGAGCACTATTGACAGTCAGTGATTTTTCAAAGAAAGAGATTACGACAGCTTATCGTTATAATCCGGAAAAAACCTTTGTCATTTACAATGCGGTATCTGATATCTTTAAACCTGCGAGTACAGACATCAAATCTGACGAAGAGACGTTCTTGCTGGCCGTTTCATCCCCTAACTATCATAAGAACTTTCATGGCTTGCTAGCGGCCTTTTCCAGCGTGTCTAAACACTCGAATGTTAAATTGAAGATAATTGGTGGTGCCAATAAAAACTTTGCAGGAATGAATTTTTCCGGTAAAGATGAAAATGATATGAAGAACGTCGAATTCCTTGGCCGCGTCACTGATGATGAACTCGTAAGTATATATCAAAAGGCGCTGGCTTTTGTTTTTCCTTCATTTTACGAAGGATTTGGTATCCCACCATTAGAAGCACAGGCATGCGGTTGCCCCGTGGTTTCGTCAAATCAGGCATCCTTGCCCGAAGTGTTAGCAGACAGCGCAATGTATTTTGATCCTTATAATAATCAAGATATGGTTAATGCCCTCGAAAAAATCATTCAGAATAGTGAAATGCGAGAGGAGTTAAAAAACAAAGGATATAAAAACATTCTCAATTACTCTTGGGTCGAGTCTGCCAGGAAGTTAGACGGCATCATCAATAAATTATAATTAGCGGCATTCCATTTATGAAACGTGCTTGCATTATAATGTCTAATATCTTCGACCAATGGTTGTGTGAAAAATGAGTAATCTTGTAAAGAATATATTCTATTTGGTTACGGAAAAATTCGCGACTACATTTATTCTTTTATTATCGAATGTCATTGTTATACGCTATCTTGGTGTCGAAGACTTTGGTAAATTAGCGATCTTCCAGCTCTATTATTTGTTGGCGGTTACTGTATCTGAGTTCGGTATACGCAGGGTTTATTCTTCGCTGAAGTCCCCAAGTCGCGAAGCATTGATTTTTAACCAAGCTTTCAATATAAAACTGGCCAGCTCTATCTTTTTCCTGATAGTGGCTTTCTTGTATTTATATATTAGCAACTATGATATAAAGTTTTACGCTCTGTTGCTGGCATTTGTTGCATCACCCTTCGAGATATTTACCTATCATTTCGAGGCTAATTTAAAAAATGCAACATTGGTGAAAATTAGGGTTTCTGTATCTCTGCTGATGGCATTGTTACGGATTCTATTGTGTTTCACCGGTGAAAATAATCTGTTCTATATTATGCTGACTTACGCGGTCAGTAACCTTATTATTAATATTCTCTGTGTGTTCGCCACGCGAAAGCACAAAATGAAAATTACAAGGGTAAGAAGCAGACTTTATCGATCTACAATACGAAAGCATTTATTCAGTCGTTCGTTGTTCTTTTGGATATCGGTTGTTATCGTTCAGCTTAATATGCGAACCGACCAATTTATGTTGTCGTTGCTTGCCGGCACAGCCAGCGTAGGGATTTATGCCGGTGCTTACAAGTTGGTAGAGCAGTTGCTGACGATCCCATCACTATTGGCCGGGGTGTTTTTACCCTATATCAGCAAGAGCCAATCTTTAGATAAAGAAAGATACCTTGAAAAACTTTATCTGTATGGCTTACTCGTGAGTATTCCTATCAGTTTATCGTTGGCACTTATTTCTCCTTGGTTGATTCCGTTTTTACTTGGCAAAGCGTTCACCGCATCGGCCCCTGTCTTTGCTGTTTTGATGTTGTCATTGCCGATACTCGTTATTGTTAACCTGAGTGGCTTATATTACAGCATATTTAAACTTGAACGCTTTGCAATTATACGAAATGCTTTTGGCTTATTGCTGAGTATTGGTCTTAACTATTTTTTGATTAAGCATTATGGTGCAACTGGCGCGGCTGTTTCCGTTCTTATCAGCTATAGCTGTGTCGCATTTTTCATTGAGTGGCTGGTGCCAAAAACCCGTCAAAATGCAAGTATTAAACTTAAGGTCTTAATGGACCTTTTAAAATTAAATACCTATCAGGAATTAATTGTTAATGTTAAAGCTAAACTTCTCAAGAAATGACAAATTAAGATCTCGGGTTTTTTGGTGGGAACCTAAGGATGGTGTCCATAATGCTGGAGATCATCTGGCAAAAGTCATTGTTGAGCAAATGCTAACGCTGAAAGATAAAGGTATTATTGATAAGCGTAATGCGAAGAACAAGCTGCTTTCTATTGGTTCTGTCATGCATTTTGCCAATACGGGAGACTGTGTGTGGGGAACGGGAATCAATGGGAAAATAAGCCATGATCAACTCAAGTTCTCCGATCTGGATGTGCGTTCAGTTCGCGGCCCTTTGACTCGTGAATTACTCCAGAAACGTGGTATTGAAGTTCCTGAGGTTTATGGCGATCCCGCTTTGCTGCTGCCGACATTCTTTAGCCGGGAACTTTTGACTGATGAGTCGTTACAGCGTGATTTGATCATTATCCCTCATATGAATGAGGATTTTAAGAAGTACGACAAATACTCCGCTGCGCTCTGTTCACCTCGTCAAGGGGCCGTGGCATTCACCAAAGCCATTGTTAATAGCAAATATGTTGTTTCCAGCTCATTACATGGTGTTATTATTGCTGAGGCCTATGGCATACCGGCAATATTCCTGGATGGCAACAGTGGTGAATCCAAGTTTAAGTATGATGATTATTATTTTGGAACGGGCAGGGACGAATACCCTATCGCCTCAACCATTGAGGAAGCTATGTCGATGACACCGGCTAAGCCAATTGATATGCCGACAGTTTCAAGTCGTATCTTCAAAGCGTTCCCTTACGATTTGTGGTGATCTCGTCGCACCCGTCAATAAAATACTTTGACGGGATTAAACAACGTAGGTAGTGAAATGAAGATAGCGTATTATCCAAAAAACACTGGCACCAATGACTATAGCAACAGGTTCAAAGCCATCCTCTCTAACTTCGGTGAGGTGAGTGGGGTTTCTTTTAAAAGTATTATCGGGAAGCTGGCTAAGTTAGATCTTGCAAGATACGATATTATATTTATTAACTGGCTCGACTCAGGGATAATTGATAAACGTGGCAAGGTTAAGCGGTTTTTGTTTTTCAAAGCAATCTTAAGAGTGGTTC
>NZ_JVEL01000008.1:0-246 GCF_001076875.1 Serratia sp. 506_PEND | reverse complement strand
CATAAAAAAAACCGCCGCGGCGGTTTTTTTTATGTCTGAGCGTCGCTGGGTATTATCAATCCAGCACGAATCCCCAGATCAGGAACGCCGCCACCAGAATCAGGCAAAGCGCGGACACCGTCACCAGTATTTTCCCCAGAATGTCTTTTTCTTGTTCCTGCTGCGTCACGTTGAAATTATCCAATTAAAAGTCTATGGACCAAACCGGCGATGCTGAGATCGGCTGCCGCTACGCCCAGCGCCATG
>NZ_JVEL01000082.1:0-420 GCF_001076875.1 Serratia sp. 506_PEND | reverse complement strand
ACTTTGCGATATCGAAGTTCAAGGTGACGAATGCAGATTATGCGGCTTATCTGAAGTCTACGGGAAAAGAGAAACCACCTGCAGATATAATGGCAAAGCGTCATCCATCCCTACTAAAAGATGACTACCCTGTAGGAGTCATTTGGCAACAGGCTAAGGATTACTGTCAGTGGCTGGGTAAGGAGTCAGGTAAAAAAATCGACCTGCCGACCGAAGCTCAATGGGAATACGCCGCTAGGTCCAGAGGGCAATACCTTCCCTTTGCAACCGACAATGGGGAGTTGGAGAAAGGCAAGAACATACCCGACGAAGAGCAACTGGATGAGTATACAGATGGACTAGGTATCCCCATCTATCCCATTGGCAAATACCCCCCAAACCCGTTGGGGCTCTATGACATGGGATTAAGTGGCTCAGAGT
>NZ_JVEL01000081.1:0-12456 GCF_001076875.1 Serratia sp. 506_PEND | reverse complement strand
GCACAGGCCCATCACCAGCTTGACGTCGTGTTCGATCAGCAGCAGCGTTTTGCCGCTGTCGCGGATGCGCAGCAGCAGCTCGCGCAGCGCTACTTTTTCACCGGCGTTCATGCCGGCCGCCGGCTCGTCCAGCGCCAGCAACCGGGGTTCGGTCGCCAGCGCGCGGGCAATCTCCAGGCGGCGTTGGTGGCCATAGGCGAGATCGCCGGCGCGGTAATGGGCGAATTGGCTGATGCCGACGTACTCCAGCAGCGCATGGGATTTATCGCGCACCGCCTGTTCCTCTGCCTTGGCGCGCCGGTGGCGAGCGATCGCCGCCCACAGGCCGTTGCGGGTGCGCACGTGGCAGCCGACCATCACATTTTCCAGCACGCTCATTTCGTTGAACAACCGCAGGTTCTGGAAGGTGCGGGCAATGCCGGCCTGCGCCACTTTGTCGATCGCCTGGGGTTTATAGCGCTGGCCCAACAGGCTGAACTCGCCTTCATCGGCGCGATACAGACCGGTGATCAGGTTGAAGCAGGTGGTTTTGCCGGCGCCGTTCGGCCCGATCAGGCCGTAGATTTCCCCTTGGCGGATGCTCATGCTGACGTCATCCACCGCCGTCAGGCCGCCGAAGCGTTTGCTGACGTGATTTAAAGCAAGCAGCGGCGTCATGCGGCGGTCCTCCCGGCATGGCGAGCCGGCCACAGGCCCGCCGGGCGATAGAGCATCACCAGGATCAGCGCCAGGCCGTAAAACAGTTGGCGGATGATTTCCGGATCGATCAGCACCTGGCCGAACAGCGCCTGCTGCAGCGGCCCCATGCTGCTGCGCAGCAGCTCCGGCAGGGCGGCCAGCAGCAGCGCGCCCAGGATCACGCCGGGGATGTGCCCCATGCCGCCGAGCACCACCATTGCCAGTACGGCGATCGATTCCTGCAGAGTGAACGATTCCGGCGACACGAAGCCCTGAAACGCGGCGAACAACGCGCCGGCCACGCCGCCGAAGGTGGCGCCGATGGCGAAGGCCAGCAGCTTGAAGTTGCGGGTGTTGATGCCCATCGCCCGCGCGGCGTCCTCATCTTCGCGGATCGCTGTCCACGCACGGCCGATGCGCGAGTTTTGCAACCGCAGGCTGATGAACAGGATCGCCAGCAGCAGCGCGGCGAACAGATAGTAATAGAGGTACAGGCCGGAAAAACGCACGCCGAACCACTCGTGCATGCCGGAAAACCTCAGGCCGAACAGGCTGACCGGGTCAATGCCGGAAATGCCTTTGGGGCCGTTGGTGAGATTGACCGGACGATCGAGGTTGCGCATCAAAATGCGCACGATCTCGCCGAATCCCAACGTGACGATCGCCAGATAGTCGCCGCGCAGCCGCAGCGTCGGCGCGCCGAGCAGGATGCCGCATACCGCCGCCAGCAGCGCCGCCAGCGGGATCAGCCACAGCATCGGCAGATGCAGCCCGTCGGGGAACCACTGCAGCAGCAGCGGGAACTGCTGCGTCAGATGCGGTGACGACAGCAGCGCGGCGAGATAGGCGCCGACCGCGTAAAAGGCGATAAAGCCCATGTCCAGCAACCCGGTCATGCCCACCACGATGTTCAGCCCGAGCGCCAGCATCAGATACAGCAGGGCGAAGTCGACGACCCGCACCCAGTAGTTGCCGCCGGCGGCGCCCGCCACCCAAGGCGCAAGCAGCAGGGCGAGAATGAACAGCGTCAGCACCAGCCCGGCGCGACGCGGCGTGGTCAGAGGAACGGGGGGAGTCAAAACGGTCATCGTGATGTCCTTATGCGCGCGTGGCGATGCGTTCGCCCAACAGCCCGGAGGGGCGGAAGACCAGCACGGCGATCAGCACCAGAAACGCGAACACGTCCTGGTAGTTGCTGCCGAACACGCCGCCGGTCAGCTCGCCGAGATAGCCGGTGCCCAGCGATTCGAACAGACCCAGCAGCAAACCGCCAAGCATCGCGCCGCGCAGGTTGCCGATGCCGCCGAGCACGGCGGCGGTAAACGCCTTGATGCCCGGCAGAAAGCCCATCGAGAAACCGGCGTTGCCGTAGTTGCTGGCCATCATGATGCCGGCCACCGCCGCCAACGCGCCGCCGAGCGCGAAGGTCAGAACGATGATGCGGTCAGGACTGATGCCCATCAGGCCGGCGACCTGCGGGTTTTCCTCCGTGGCGCGCATGGCGCGGCCGAAACGGCTGTGTTCGACCAGCAGCCAGAGGCCGGCCATCACCGCCACGGCCACCGCCAGCGTGACGATCGCCGTGCCGGTGATCACCGCCGGCGCATGTTCGGCGCTGCCTGCGGTCAGGGCAATGGGCGCCATCGGCAACAGCTGCGGAAACATCAGGGGATTGCGTGACCAGATCAGCATCGCCAGGGTTTGCAGCAGCAGTGACACGCCGATGCCGCTGATCAGCGGGGCCAGGCGCGGCGCATTACGCAGCCGGCGATAGGCCAGGCGCTCGATCGCCATCGAGGTGATGGCGCAGATAGCCATGGCGAACAGGGCCGCCAGCAGCAGCGTGGCGTAGGGCGGTAAAGCGGAAAAGTGGTGCTGCAACACCCCGATCGCCGACAGCGCGCTCAGCGCCCCGACCATCAGCACGTCGCCGTGCGCGAAGTTGATGATGCGCAGGATGCCGTACACCATGGTGTAGCCGAGCGCGATCAGCGCATAAATGCTGCCGAGCATCAAACCGTTGACGGTTTGCTGTACCAGCGTATCCATAAGGAGAGTCCGGAGATAATGAGTCAGAGGCTCACAGTAGAGAATTTAAAAAAATTGTAAAATACGGAAAAATACTTTCTTATATAAAAAACGAGTGGTTTTAATGTATTGATTTTTATGTATATTAAATCCATTCCTTCAGTGTCCATTTCCCAAAAACAGTCAATATATGAAAAAAACAGAACAGTATGATGAGCCGTTGCCGATGCTGCCGAACGATCCGCCGCTGCGCGCCGTGCGGGCGTTCGAGGCCATCGCGCGCCTGGGGGGGATCAGCGCGGCGGCTAACGAGCTGATGATTTCGCCTTCGGCGGTCAGTCATCAACTCAAAACGCTGGAGGCATTTTTGCAGATGCCGTTGACCGAACGGCAGGGGCGTAACCTGGTGTTGCGCAGCGAGGGGCGGGAGTACTACCGTTCGATTCGCTCGGCGTTCAACGTGCTGCGCCAGGCGACCGAACACGTGCGTGAACAATCCGCGTCGCGGCAGGTGACCATCAGTCTGATCCCGCTGTTCGGCATGGGGTGGTTCATTCCGCGGCTGCGCGGCTTTCTGCGTGAAAATCCGGATATCGACATCAATGTGGTCTACGCCAACCACCGCAATTACCTGAGCGACGCCGCCGATCTGTCGATCCGCTTCGGGGTCGGGCAGTGGACCGGCTATCGCAGCGAGAAGCTGATGTCCGGCAAAATGGTGCCGGTGTGCAGCCGGGCATTCAGTAAACTGCACGGTTTGCTCGATACGCCGGATCAACTGGCGACGCTGCCGCTGCTGCACGACGAGGAACGCAATACCTGGATGCAATGGTTTCAGCAGGCCGGGGTCAAGCGCCCGCCGCGCAGTATCGGCCCGATGTTCGAGGATGGATTGTTGACGTTGGCGGCGGTACAGGCGGGATTAGGGTGCGCGTTGATGCGTGAACCGTTAATCGCCCAGTACCTTGAGAGCGGTGAGTTGATCAAAATGTTCGATCTGCCGATCGATGACGGCCGCGATTATTACCTGTGCGCTCGGCTGGATAGTGAGCTGTCGCAGGAGGGCGAAAATCTGCGGCAGTGGCTGCGCCGTGAGGCGGCGGCTCAGAACGCCGGGGCATAATCTACAACCAACGCGTCTTTCAGCAGGTGACGGCTTTGCAGTAGAGTGCCGGTTCCTCTGTAGCGATAAGGTATGACGATGCTGTTCGATTTAAACCAGCAGGCGGCCGAACTGCCCGAGGCTTGGCGTTCCTCCGTGCTGGGCCGCGTCGGTGCGGCCAACATCAAAGTGCTGCGTATGGATGCGCGCAGCATTGCGGATGAAGTGCATGATTACAGCGAAGGGTTGCTGGTGATCAGCGGCCACCTGCGGCTGCAGGTGGCGGGGGAAGAGGTGGTGGTGCGGGCCGGCCAGCTGTATCAGGCCGCGGCCGGCGTACCGCACCGCGTGTTGCCGGGCAGCGAAGGCACGCTGGTGATTGTCGATCTGCCGGAGGATTAAGCGTCGCCCAGTACCGTCAGCGCCATCTTTACCGCATCCAATAGTCGCGTTTCAGTGACGCCGTCACGCGCCTGAATCGACAGCCCGTGCAGGAAGACGGCGAAGTAGTCCCCCAGGCTGTCAGCGTCGGTGTCGGCGGGCAATTCGCCGGTTTGCACCGCCTGCCGCAGCCGTTCGACGATCTGCTGCGTACGCTGCAACCGATGCTCTGCCAGCCAGGTTTTGAGCCCATCGTTTTCCGCACTGACGCTGGCGGCGGCGGAGACCACCATGCAGCCCTGCGGCAGATCCGGCCGACTGTAGAGGCGCACGGCATCTTCCAGCATACGTTGGATCGCCGGGCGAATGCCGCTTTCCTGTGCGAAGGCGCGATCGGCGAAGCCGCCTTCCTCGGCTTCGTAACTGGCGATCGCCTCGCGGAACAGCTGCTCTTTGGAGCCGAACGCCTTGTAGATGCGCGCGGAAGCAATGCCCAATTCCGCCACCAGATCCGACATCGAGGTGCCTTCGTAACCTTGCCGCCAGAATAAGTTTCGCGCCTTCAAGAGCGCCTGTTCGCGATCGAACTCACGCGGTCTGCCTGCCATTCGCTGCTCCAATTTACCTGTCATTCAGCGACATAGGATCGCTTAAATCGACGGGAATACCAATGTCTTTATAAATTTCGCTTGCGGTCAATTCGCTTTGCTCCTATTGTTTGTCAATCGACAACTAATAGGAGTTTACGATGAAAACCCTCAAAGGTCCAAGCCTGCATCTCGCGCAGTTCAGCGATGAGACAGCGCCGTTCAACAGCCTGCCGGCCATCGCCGAGTGGGCGGCGCAAACCGGTTTTACCGCCTTGCAGATCCCGGCCTGGGATCGGCGTTTATTCGACGTGGCCACCGCCGCGGAAAGCCAAACTTACTGCGACGATCTGACCGGGATGTTGGCGGAGCAGGGGTTGGTGGTCAGTGAATTGACCAGCCATATCTTCGGCCAGCTGATGGCGGTACACCCGGCTTACGATGCGCTGTTTGACAGTTTCGCGCCGCCGGCACTGCAGGGCAATCCGCAGGCGCGCGGCGAGTGGGCGCGGCAGCAAATGCTGCTGGCGGTGAAGGCGTCGGCGCGGCTCGGGCTCAGCGAGCTGGGCACCTTTTCCGGTTCGCTGGCCTGGCCCTATCTGTTCCCGTTCCCACAGCGTCCGGAAGGATTGATCGACACCGCGTTCGACGAACTCGCCAAACGCTGGCTGCCGGTGCTCGACGCCTGCGAAGAACAGGGCATCAACCTGTGTTATGAAATTCACCCGAGTGAGGATCTGCACGACGGCGTGACGTTCGAAATGTTTCTTGAGCGCGTGGGCAACCACCCGCGTTGCCGGGTGCTGTTCGATCCGAGCCATATGGTGCTGCAGCAGCTTAACTATCTGGAATTTATCGATATCTATAAGGATGTTATCGGTATGTTCCACGTCAAGGACGCCGAGTTCAATCCGACCGGTCGCCAGGGCATTTACGGCGGCTATCAATCCTGGGTCGATCGCGCCGGCCGTTTCCGCTCGTTGGGCGACGGCCAGGTCGATTTCAACGGCATCTTTTCGCGCCTGACGCAGTACGGCTATTCGGGCTGGGCGACGCTGGAGTGGGAATGTTGCCTGAAAAATCCGCAGGACGGCGCGCGCGAAGGCGCGGCCTTCATTCGCGATCGCATTATCCGCGTCACCGACAAAGTGTTCGACGACTTCGCCGGCGCGCCGGTCAACCCACAACAGATCAATGCCTTGCTCGGCATTCGCTGAGCCTTAACCTTTCAGGGAGTCACCCCATGCAATATCGACAGAACGAGATCCCGTTGGCGGATCTCGCGGCGGAACACGTCTATCTCCAGGTCAACGGCCGGCGCCTTCACTGCGTGGTGGCCGGTGAAGGGTGGCCGGTGCTGCTGATCCCCGGCTGGCCGCAAACCTGGTACACCTGGCGCCATGTGATGCAAGCGCTGGCGGCGGCCGGTTTTCAGGCGATCGCCGTCGACCCGCCGGGCATCGGCGATTCTGACAAGCCCGTCAGCGGTTACGATACCGGCAGCATCGGCGCGGCGCTGCACGCGATGATGTTGCAACTGGGCCATGAACGTTACCAACTGGTCGGCCACGACATCGGCATGTGGATCGGTTACGCCATGGCGAGCGACTTCCCGCAGGCGGTGGAACGTCTGGTGCTGACGGAGGCGGTGATCCCCGGTCTGGCGCCGCCGCCGCCGATTTTCGTCGCGCCGGAGGAGAATATCTTCCTGTGGCATTTCATGTTCAACCAGCTGGCGGATTTACCGGAGGCCCTGACCCAGGGGCGCGAGCGGGAGTATCTTGGCTATATCTTCAACCGCTGGTCCTATCGGCGCGATCGGGTAGCGGCGCAGGTGTATATCGCCGCCTATTCGGCGCCGGGCGGCCTGCGCGCCGGATTCGACTATTACCGAGCGATCCCGGAGACCGTTCGCCAGAACCGGCTGCGCGCCGCTACGCCCTTGACGATGCCGGTGTTGACGGTGGGAGCGGAGCACGCCACCGGCGACGCGCCGCTGACCACGCTTCGGGGCAATGCGCACGATCTGCGAGGCGAAACGGTCGCCGGCTGCGGGCATTTCATCACCGAGGAGTGTCATGAGGCGTTTATCGCGCTGATTACGCCGTTCCTGGCGGGAGAGCAGCATGCCGCTTGATGAACGCATCGCCGCCTTTTTGACGGCGTCGGCCGCCGTGCCGCCGCCCGCTTCGCTGGCGGCAATGCGCGCGGCCACGGAAACCGGTTTACGCCAGCTGCAGGGCGAGGCGGAACCGAGCGGCGGCGTCAGGGACTATACGGTGGTCACCGCCGATGGACACCGGATGGCGCTGCGCGCCTATCTACCGGCGGGGGAAAACGGCGCGAACGCGCAGCCGGCGATGCTATTCGCCCACGGCGGCGGCTGGTGCCTCGGCTCACTGGCGTTGTACGATCGGCCTTGTCAGGCGTTGGCTAACGCCACCGGCCGGGTGATCCTGTCGGTTGACTATCGTCTGGCGCCGGAATACCCGTTTCCACAGCCGCTGGAAGATGTCTATCAGGCGCTCTGCTGGGTGGCGCAACGGGCGCCGCAGTTGGGGATTGACGCGAAGCGCCTGGCGGTGGGCGGTGATAGCGCCGGGGGCAATCTGGCGGCGGCGGTCGCACTGTTGGCGCGGGATCGCGGCGGCCCATACATTGAACGTCAACTGCTGTTGTACCCGGCGCTCAGCCGCGAAATGGCGACGAAGAGCTATCGCGAGTTTGCCGAGGAGCACTTTCTGACGCGCGACGCGATGGTGTTCTGTTGGCAGCAGTATCTGGGCCAGCGGCGCGATCCCGGCGCGGAACCGTTGCATGCCGCCACGCTGCGCGGATTGCCGCCGGCCGCCATCCTGAGCTGCGAATACGATCCGCTGCGCGATGAGGCCGAACAGTATGCACAGCGGCTGCGTGAGGCGGGGGTGACCGTGCGCTGCGAACGGTTGCCGGGCATGGTGCATGCCTGCATTCACATGCTGGGGCTGACCCCGGCGGCGCGGCGGCTGTTCGAACTGGCTCGCGAGTAAAAAAAAGCCCCGCATTGCGGGGCTTCTGGCTATTCATCCGCCGGGCGATTATCGGCCGGCGACGGTGACAAAGCGCGTTTCCAGGTAGGACTCGATCGCTTCGCTGCCGCCTTCGGTGCCGTGACCGGAGTCTTTCACGCCGCCAAACGGCGTTTCCGGCAGGCCGAAACCGATGTGGTTGATGCTCAGCATGCCGCTCTCCACGTCGCGCCCCAGCGCATTGACGGTGGCGATGTTGCGGCTGTAAGCGTAGGCGGCCAGGCCGTACGGCAGGCGATTGGCTTCGGCGATCGCCTCGTCATAAGTGGCGAACGGGCGCAGCAGGGCGACCGGGCCAAACGGCTCTTCCGACATGGCGCGTGCGCTCAGCGGCACATCACGCAGCACCGTCGGTTCGAAGAAGTTGCCTTTGCCCGCCACGCGTTTGCCGCCGGTGCTGGCCTTCGCCCCGTGGGCGATAGCGTCCTGCACCAGCGCCTCGATATTGTCGACGCTGCGGCTCAGCACCATCGGCCCCATCGTCACGCCGTCTTCCAGCCCGTTGCCGAGCTTGAGCTCACGCACGGCGGCGGTAAATTTCTCCACGAAGGCCTCGTAAACGCCTTGCTGGATCAGGAAGCGGGTCGGGGCGATACAGACCTGGCCGGCGTTGCGGAACTTGGACTGCGCCAGCTCTTTGGCCGCCGCGTCGAGATCGGCGTCGTCGAAGATCAGCACCGGCGCGTGGCCGCCCAGCTCCATGGTGGCCTTTTTCATATGCTGGCCGGCCAGCGCCGCCAGATGCTTGCCCACGCGGGTGGAGCCGGTGAAGGAGATCTTGCGAATGGTCGGATGCGGGATCAGGTATTCCGAGATTTCCGCCGGGGTGCCGTACACCAGCGCGATCACCCCGGCTGGGATACCGGCGTCGGCGAAGGCTTTGATCAGCTCTGCCGGTGAGGCCGGCGTTTCTTCCGGGCCTTTGACGATGATGGAACAGCCCGCCGCCAGCGCGGCGGACAGCTTGCGCACGATCTGGTTAATCGGGAAGTTCCACGGCGTGAAGGCGGCTACCGGGCCGACCGGCAGTTTCAGGGTTTGCTGCTGCACGTCGCGAGCGCGGGACGGAATAATCTGCCCATAGGTACGGGTGGCTTCGCCGGCGAACCAGTCGATAACGTCGGCGGCGTTGAGAATCTCGATTTTGGCCTGCGCCACCGGCTTACCCTGTTCCTGCGTCATGATGGCGGCGATGGCGTCGGCGCGTTCGCGCAGCAGCGCAGCGGCTTTGCGCATCAGGTTGGCGCGCTGGTGCGCGGCGGTGTCGCGCCAGACGTTAAACCCGCGCGCGGTGGCGGCCAACGCCAGATCGAGATCCTCTGTGGCGGCGTGCGCCACCTGACCGATTACCTCGTCGCTGGCGGGGTTGGTGACAGGCAGGGTTTTCCCGGCCAGCGCATTGCGCCATTGTCCATCGATATACAGTTGAGTATCCGGATACATTGTTGCCTCTTGTTTGCGGAGTGGTCAGGGGCCGCTGAGTTTCGCGATGCGGCGCGCCTGAATGGGACAGGGACCTTAACCCTACGCCGAATGGCGGCGATCGTCCAGGCGAGGGGCACGAAAGGACCAGAGCGGCTACTCAATCGGCGATGTTTTGGCTATGCTGAGCAGATTGTCAGCACGGATGAGGAGGTCGGGTGCAAGGGGTACCACAACAGTTTCCGTTCGAAAAGGATTGCGCGCAGTTCCGGCATTTGTCGCATCTGCCCGGCGTCGAACTCTATCAGGCGCATATCGAACGCTATGCCTTCGAGCCGCATACCCATGACGCCTTCGCCATCGGCACCGTGGATGCCGGGGCGGAGCGTTTTCGCTATCGCGGGGCGCAGCACCTGGCGGCGCCGGGCGCGCTGGTGCTGATGAATCCTGATGAGCTGCATACCGGCGAAGCCGAAACGCCGGGCGGTTGGTGTTACCGCATGCTCTATCTGGCGCCCGAGGCGCTGGAGCAGCTGTCCGGCGATAGGAGCCAGTGGTTTACCGAGGCGGTGCACCACGATCCGCGGGCGGCGCAGCGCCTGTCCGCCATTCTCGCCACGCTGTGGCAAACCGACGATCCGCTCACGCTCGATGGCCTGCTGCTGGAGGCCGTCGAGCTGTTGCACCCGCACATCCGCACCGGGCAGCGGGAAAAAGCCGAGGCGGCGCACCGTTTCGAGGTGGTGAAAAGCTATCTGCGCGATAACTTCGCCGAGGCCGTGACCCTTAACCAACTGGCCGAGCTGGTGTCGCTCAGCCCGTACCATTTCCTGCGCAAGTTCAAGGCCGAATACCACGTCTCGCCGCAGCAGATGCTGATGGCGATCCGGCTGTCGCAGGCCAAACGCATGCTGGAGCGCGGCATGCCCGCCGCACAGGTGGCGGCGGCGGCGGGGTTGACCGATCAGGCGCACCTGACGCGCGCCTTCGCCAATCGTTACGGTGTCACGCCAGTGCGTTTCCAGAAACAGGTGAAATTGGGCTAAAACAGCAACCTGCTACAATAATTCCTCCCCGCGTTTTCGCTACTCTGCCGCTGTCTTGTCGGGCGGGTTGGCCGCGCCGGCCGTTTGTCGGAGTCGTTATGTTCATTGGCGTTGTGTTTGCCCTGGCCGCCGGGCTGATGTGGGGACTGATTTTCGTCGGCCCGCTGCTGGTGCCGGACTATCCCGCCGCGCTGCAGTCCACCGGGCGCTATCTGGCCTTTGGGCTGATTACCTTGCCGCTGGCGTGGTTTGATCGTCGCCGTCTGCGCAAGCTGCGGCGTCAGGATTGGCTGGAAGCGCTCAAGCTGACGGCCATCGGCAATCTGCTGTACTACCTGTGCCTGGCCAGCGCCATTCAGCGCACCGGGGCGCCGGTGTCGACCATGATCATCGGCACCTTGCCGGTGGTGATCGCCATTTGCGCCAATCTGTTTTACGGCCGGCATGACGGGCGCCTGGCCTGGGGCCAGCTGGCGCCGGCGCTGCTGCTGATCGTCTGCGGGTTAGCGTGCGTGAACGTCGCCGAGCTGCGCGGCAATGCGGTGCCGATCGACGGCTGGCGCTATCTCAGCGGTCTTGGGCTGGCCGTGTTGGCGGTGGCGTGCTGGACCTGGTTCCCGCTGCGCAATTCACGCTGGCTGCGGGAGAATCCGACGCAGCGGCCGGCCACCTGGGCCACGGCGCAAGGGCTGGTGACGCTGCCGCTGGCGCTGCTGGGCTATCTGGCGGTCTGCGGCCAATTGGCGCTGAGCGAACCGGCGTTCGCCTTGCCGTTCGGCCCGCGCCCCGAGGTGTTTATCCCGCTGATGCTGGTTATTGGCGTGTTCTGCTCCTGGCTGGGGGCGCTGTGCTGGAACGAAGCCAGCCAGCGGCTGCCGACGGTGTTGGTGGGGCCGCTCATCGTGTTCGAAATTCTGGCGGGGTTGGCCTATACCTTTCTGCTGCGCCAGGCCTGGCCGCCGCTGCTGACGCTGGCCGGCATCGTCTGTCTGATCGCCGGCGTGGTGTACGCCATGCGCATCAAGCCGCAGCCGGTGGTGGTGGCGCTGGAAGACAAACCGAGATAACGCCCGCCGTGGCGGCGGGCGTGAGGGTTAACGCTTGCTGTGGTGAATGATCTCTTCGGCCACGTTGCGCGGCGCTTCGGCGTAGTGACTGAATTCCATGGTGTAGGTGGCGCGGCCCTGCGACATCGAACGCAGGGTGGTCGAGTAACCGAACATCTCGGACAGCGGCACCTTGGCGCGAATCTCCTTGCCGCCGCCGCCCGGGATCTCTTCCATGCCCTGCACCAGACCGCGGCGTGAGGAGAGGTCGCCCATCACGTTGCCGGCGTAATCCTCCGGCGTTTCCACTTCCACCGACATGATCGGCTCAAGGATCACCGGATCCGCCAGACGGCAGGCGTCCTTGAAGCCGAAGATCGCCGCCATGCGGAACGCCTGTTCCGACGAGTCGACGTCATGGTAAGAACCGAAGGTCAGGTGCACCTTGACGTCCACCACCTGATAACCGGCCAGCACGCCGTTGTTCAGCGCCTCGAGCACGCCTTTTTTCACCGCCGGGATAAACTCGCCGGGAATGACGCCGCCCTTGATTTCATCGAAGAACTCGAAGCCTTTGCCGGGTTCGTTCGGCTCGACGGTCAGCACCACGTGGCCGTATTGCCCTTTACCGCCGGACTGGCGCACGAACTTGCCTTCCACGTCGGCCACCCGTTTGCGGATGGTTTCGCGGTACGACACCTGCGGCTTGCCGGTGGTGGTTTCCACCCCGAACTCGCGGCGCATGCGATCGACGATGATCTCCAGGTGCAGCTCGCCCATGCCGTAGATAAGGGTCTGGCCGGATTCTTCATCGGTACGCACGCGGAACGACGGATCTTCCGAAGAGAGCCGCTGCAGCGCGATGCCCATTTTCTCCTGATCGCCCTTGGTTTTCGGCTCGATCGCCTGGGCGATCACCGGTTCGGGGAAGGTCATGCGCTCCAGCGTAATGATGGCGCCAGGGTCGCACAGCGTATCGCCGGTGGTGACGTCCTTCAGGCCGACGCAGGCGGCGATGTCGCCGGCGTGCAGCTCGTCGATGTCCTTACGATCGTTGGCATGCATTTGCACGATGCGGCCGATGCGTTCCTTTTTGCC
>NZ_JVEL01000080.1:0-263 GCF_001076875.1 Serratia sp. 506_PEND | reverse complement strand
CAGCCGTTGGTGGTGCGGGTATAGTTCTCGATACTATGCTCGGCACTGGTGTGACAAAAAAAGCCTACCAGTCTCTTAAAGGCTCATGGGCGCGCTTTCGCGGCAAGGCGGGGACCGTCGCCGAAGAAGTTGTCGAGGGGGCTGAATCTGTCGGCGGTGAGGCTATGGGGGCTGTCAAAGGGGCCGGGCATTTTGTGGGGCGCCTTTTCGGTCCTGCATTATCGTTAGTCACAGGGGCCTATGACGCCTATGAGACGCATAAC
>NZ_JVEL01000079.1:0-24664 GCF_001076875.1 Serratia sp. 506_PEND | reverse complement strand
GGGTCGGAGGTTCGAATCCTCTCTCGCCGACCACATTCGAAAAACCTGCTTTTAAAGCAGGTTTTTTTTCGTCTGTCGTTTATGAAGATGAGCACCTCCGCAGGAGGAGCCTCGCGAAGCGAGACGAGAAGGCAGGCCCGCGCAGCAATGTGCGGGCTTTTTGCATCCATGAGGGCTGGCATCTTGTGCCTGCCTGTGAGCGTGTTGGTTTTCAGCGACATGACCATCCAGCGCTGTCGTCAGGTTGAGACAAATAATTTATTGATTTTAAAAGATAAAACCGGATTTAGCTTAAGCCGTCGTTTTGAAGCGACATTCTTATAACGGCCGCTGGCATGGAATGCCAGGGAGAGGTATCAGGCAGGAAGGGTGGGGAGGAAGTATAAATTATTTATATTTCAATGCATTGAATTAAATCTCCTATTGGAGATGGGCTCAATCTAAAAGTTGGCACGTCAAATGCAATATCTATAGCGTAGATGCTCATTCCACCTCTTATGTTCGCCTTAGGCTTCATAAACCCTGGGAATGACGCAGAGCCGATTTAGGGTGCCTATCGCCCACGAGAACGATGACTAACCCGTCATCACGCTCAGGGCAAAACGTTGAGTGAGGCACCGCCCCTGTTGTCCTAGACCTGATTGCTTCTTTATACACTTGCCATACGGCAAGTGTTTTTTTTTGCGCTACAGAAAACCCTGGGCAAAAAAAAGCGCGGCATCGGAGCCGCGCTTTTCTCACTTGGGCAGGGCGTTATTCGCCGCCGTTCTGTTTCAGCGTCAACATCAGTCCCTCACGTCGCATCTGCGCCGCTTCATCCGAACGATGCAGTTTTTCCAGCGTATCGGCCAACCAGGCGTAGTCGTAAGCATCCGGGCGCTGTTTCAACGCTTCGCGGAAGGCGTCGGCCGCTTGCTGCCACTCGCCGTGCTTCATCAGCAGTTGCCCCAGCGTGCTGTTTAACAGCGGCGTCGCGCCGTGTTGTTTCATCTGCTGACGCAGCGCTTTCTCAAGCTGCTCGGGGTTGCCGGACTTCAGCCGCGGCAGCAACAGCACCAGGCGCTCGTCGTATTGGCGCTTCAGGCTGTCGAGCACAATCTCCTGCGCCAGCTCGTGGTCGTTGCATTCGATCAGGTGTTCCACCATCGCGATTTGCAGCGGCACCTCGTGACGCGTCTTGCGGCTCTGATCTTTCCACCAGCGCTTCAGGCCTTCACTGCCTTCGTCCGCCATCGCCTGATTCATCAGACCGATGTAAGCCTGCTGCTGCAACGCCTGCAGCTGCTCTTCGCTGTGCAGTTCGATTTTACGCATCGACGGCAGCACTTCCAGCAGCGACGCGTAGGCGCCGGTGCGCAGATAGGCTTGTTCCGCCAGGCGCAGCACTTCCGGATGGCGCGGCGCCTGGTTCAGCAGGCGATCGACGCCGTGGCGCGCGGCGTGGTTCTCGCCCTGCGCCAGCTGGATGCGAACCCGGGTGATATCCACCGGCAGCTGATCGGTGTCGGCGGCTTCGGCGGCGCGTTCCAGATATTGATTGGTACGGAAGTCATCGCCGCGTTGCTGCGCGGCCTCGGCGGCCAGCAGGTAGTTCACCACCGGCTGTTCAGCGTGATCGGCGTTGCGCGTCATCAGCTTCTCAACCTGCTTATAGTCGCCTTCCGCCAGTTTGATCAGCGCGGCTTTGGTTTGCTGGCGCGCGCGGGTGCGCTTGCGGCCGATAAACCAACCGCGCGTGCGGGCGCCGGTACGGAAGATGCGGCGCAGGATCCACTCGATCGCCAGCAGCACCACGAACAGCAGCACCAACATGATCACCAGGCCGGTGACGCTGGTTTCGATATTGTAGTTATCGGTCTGGATCAGCACGTAGCCCTGATGCCCGGCCAACATCGGCCCGAGCACCACGCTGGCGATCACCACCAGGAACAGAAATAGCACGCGTAACATGGCTTAACCCTCCTGGTGAGCGGCAGGGGACTGGGTCATCAGGTTGCGCACCCGGGTCTGCATCACTTTTTCGAGCAGCGGCTGGCTTTTCAGCTGATCCGGCACGTCCATCGAGATCGACTGTTGGCTCAGGTTATCCAGCTCTTCCAGGAAAGCCTTGGTCGCCGGATCGGTGGTGTCGAAATAGGCGCGCACCCAGGTGGAGACGGTTTCCAGCGATTGCTTGTAGGTCTCGTTCTGGTGGCGTGGGATGGCCTGTGCGGCCACCAGCAGGCGCGAACGGATATTTTCGCGCAGGTAGATGTCCTGGTTCGGCGCCAGCAGCGGTTCGGCGCTGGTATCGCGACGGCGGATGGTGATGAAGTCGGCCATGAAATTGCGCCAGCTCTTGGCCAGGTTCTGCCGCCATTCGCCGATCGAGCCGGAGAGCTCGCTGCTGTTTTGATCCATCGGCGCTTCGTCGGTGTCGTTATCGGCCAGGCGCAGGTTATCCACCTGGTTGGACAGCTGATTGACCTTGAGGATGATGCCGTCGTAATCGACCTGGGTCAGCGTAGAAAGCGTGCTGATGTCTTCGGTAATGGCGCGGCGCACGTCGAGCAGGCTAGGATCGTTCATGTCCGCCAGGCTGGCGTCGGCGCTTTTCAGCAACGCGGCGGCGCTGGTCACGTCTTGATCGCTCCACAGCTTGCGGCCGGCCATTTTCACCAGAAAATCGGCCTGCGCCAGCAGCCAGGTTTTGGCGTCGCTGCCGGAGATGGTCGCCACTTTTTCCTGCAGCTCGCTCAGTTGGCGCGCCAGGTTCGCCTGCTCGCGATCGGCGGCGTCCAGGGTTTTACCCTGCTGCTGCAGCAGGCCTTCCAGCGCATTTCTTTCCTGCTGTTGGCTCTGCTTCACGCCTTCAAGCTGCTGCTGCAGCGCCTGATTGGCGGCGATCAGCTGTTGCGCCTGCTTGTGCGTGTGGTAATAGCCGCCCGCGCCGAGGGCGATGACCAGCACGATAGCGATCGCGCCGAGCACCGGGCCGGTATTCTTGCCTTTGCGGCTGGCAGCGGCTGGCTGCTGGGAGCTCTCAACCGCGGTGGTTGGCTCTTCAACCGGGGCGGATGGGGTATTTTGTTCCGTCATAGTGGCACATCCCATAGTCAGATTATTGTAGCGCGCGGATCAGCGCGTCATTATCGGCGTTGTCAGCTACCCGAATCGTACGCCAGCCCAAATCCCGGGCGAGGGTAGCCAGGCGTTCGCTCACTACTACCAGGCGGCAACGCAGCAGCCATGAAGAACGATAGTAATCAGGAACTAAAGTATAGAGCTGTTGTAACATTTCACCGCTGGTCACCACCAGCGTATCCACACCGGCGCGCTGCCAGTGGGCGCTTTGCTCGCTGCCGTCATAGTGCACCGGGCTGCGTTGATAGCATTCATAATAGCTGACGTCGGCGCCGCGCTCGCTCAGCGTCGACCCTAACAGTTCGCGGCCGCCGTTGCCGCGCAAAATCAACGCGCGTTTACCTGCCAGCTTTTGCAGCGCCGGCAGCAGCAGCAGCGTTTCGCTGATCTCGCGTTCGCGCGGGTATTCCACCGGCAAACTGCTGATGCGGTGCAACGCCAGCCCGGTGGTGCGGCCGATGGCGTAATAAGTCAGGTGCGCGGGCCAGCTCAGCCCGGCGCGGCCAATGACCGAATCGGCATAGTTCACCGAATGCTGCGACAGCACGAACACCAGATCGCCGGCGTTCAACTGTTGCAACGCCTGCGGCAGCTGCGGCAGATCGCCGCCGGGGGCGAAGTCGATCAGCGGCGCATGATAGGCAACCCGGCCGAGTGCGCGCAGCCGGCTCACTAACTGCTCTCCCGAGGGCGATGGGCGGGTTACCAGGATCGTCATGCCGGCGGATTTCCCTGATAAACTTCGCGCAGGATCTCGCGCGCGCCGCGCGCCAGCAGCTCTTCCGCCAGCTCAACGCCCATCCGTTCGGCTTCGGCGGCCGGGCCGCGGCGTTCGCCGCGCACCATCTGGCTGCCGTCCGGCGCGCCGACCAGGGCGCGCAGCCACAGGCTGTCGCCATCCAGTTCGGCATAGCTGCCGATCGGCACCTGGCAGCCGCCTTCCAGGCGGGTGTTCATCGCCCGCTCGGCGCGCACGCGGGTTTCGGTGGCCGCATGGTTCAGCGGCGCCAGCAGCGCGCGGGTGACGCTGTCGTCGAGACGGCATTCAATGCCGACCGCACCCTGGCCGACCGCCGGCAGGCACTCTTCGGCGCTCAGCGGGCTGCGGATGCGTTGCTCCAGCCCCAGGCGCTTCAGGCCGGCCACCGCCAGAATAATTGCGTCGTAGTCGCCGTTGTCCAGCTTGGCCAGGCGAGTGCCGACGTTGCCGCGCAGATCGCGCACGATCAGATCCGGGCGGCGTTCGCGCAGCTGGCACTGGCGGCGCAGGCTGGAGGTGCCGACCACGCTGCCCTGCGGCAGCTGATCGAGCGAGGCGAAACGATTGGAAACAAAAGCGTCGCGCGGATCTTCGCGTTCGCAAATGGTGGTCAAACCGAGCCCGGCAGGGAAATCGACCGGCACGTCTTTCATCGAGTGCACGGCGATGTCGGCGCGGCCTTCCAGCAGCGCCAACTCGAGTTCTTTAACAAACAGGCCCTTACCGCCGACTTTCGCCAGCGGCGTATCCAGAATAACGTCGCCGCGCGTCACCATCGGCACCAACTCGACCTGCAGGCCGGGATGGCAGGCCATCAGACGTTGCTGCACATAATGTGCTTGCCAAAGTGCAAGCGGGCTTTGTCGGGTGGCAATTCGAATAATTTTGTCTAACATGCTTGTTACCGTTTTTATATTTCGCCATCCATCCTACCACTGAGAGCCAATACTGTCAGTGCAAGAAGCCGGAGGCGGAAAAAGGACAACGGAATCAAAGGGACGTGTGATGTGCTTTGGGGCAGTTAACACTGCGGGTAAATCGTTTAGGGAAGCGCTACAATAATTGTGAAGCGTTACCTCCTTTACGGTCAATCAGCAAGGTGTTAAATTGATCACGTTTCCAGCAATAAGTCGCCAAATATTCTTCTTACACTAACGGCGCTTATGGAATACGGGTTTTTTTCTAAACACCGGGATAATCAGGCGAGACGTCTTGTACCTCTACATCGAGACATTGAAGCAGAGACTGGATGCGATCAATCAGCTACGCGTCGATCGCGCCCTGGCGGCTATGAAGCCCGCGTTTCAACGGGTATACAGTCTGCTGCCCACCTTACTGCACCACCACCACCCGCTGATGCCGGGTTACCTGAACGGTAACGTTCCCCACGGCATTTGCCTCTACACGCCTGATGAAACTCAACAAGAATACCTGAACGATTTAGAAGACAAATGGGGCAGCCCGTTTGACAAACCGGCCAGCGGCGAGCTGCCGATCACCGGCGTCTACTCGATGGGCAGCACCTCGTCTATCGGCCAAAGCTGCAGCTCGGATCTCGACATCTGGGTCTGCCACCAGTCCTGGCTGGACAACGAAGAACGCACCCGCCTGCAGCAAAAATGCAGCCTGCTTGAGAAGTGGGCCGCCTCGATGGGGGTGGAAGTCAGCTTCTTCCTGATCGATGAAAACCGTTTCCGCCATAATGAAAGCGGCAGCCTGGGCGGCGAAGATTGCGGCTCGACGCAGCACATCCTGTTGCTCGACGAATTCTATCGCACCGCGGTGCGCCTGGCCGGCAAACGCATCCTGTGGAACATGGTGCCGGGCGAAGAAGAAGCGCACTACGATGAATACGTGCTGTCGCTGTACGCGCAGGGCGCGCTGACGCCGAACGAGTGGCTGGATCTCGGCGGCCTGAGTTCGCTGTCGGCGGAAGAGTACTTTGGCGCCAGCCTGTGGCAGCTGTACAAGAGCATCGATTCGCCTTACAAGGCGGTGCTGAAGACCCTGCTGCTGGAAGCCTATTCCTGGGAATACCCCAATACCCAACTGCTGGCGACGGACATCAAACACCGGCTGCATCAGGGCGAGATCGTCAGCTTCGGGCTCGACGCCTACTGCATGATGCTTGAGCGCGTGACCCGCTACCTGACCGACATCAACGACACCACCCGCCTCGATCTGGCCCGCCGCTGTTTTTACCTGAAAGTATGTGAAAAGCTGTCGCTGGCCAAGGCCTGCGTCGGCTGGCGGCGCGAGATCCTCAGCCAGCTGGTCAGCGAGTGGGGCTGGAGCGAAGAGCGTCTGGCGATGCTGGACAACCGCGCCAACTGGAAAATCGAGCGGGTGCGCGAAGCGCATAACGAACTGCTCGACGCGATGATGCAGAGCTACCGCAACCTGATCCGTTTCGCTCGCCGCAACAACCTCAGCGTCAGCGCCAGCCCGCAGGATATCGGCGTGCTGACCCGCAAACTGTATGCGGCGTTCGAAGCGCTGCCCGGCAAGGTGACGCTGGTGAACCCGCAGATTTCACCGGACCTGTCGGAAAACGATTTAACCTTTATTCACGTGCCGGTTGGCCGCGCCAACCGCACCGGCTGGTACCTGTACAATCAGGCGCCGGCCATGGATTCGATCGTCAGCCATCAGCCGCTGGAATATAACCGCTATCTGAACAAGCTGGTGGCCTGGGCCTATTTCAACGGCCTGCTGACGCCGCAGACCCGCCTGCACATCAAGAGCGGCAACCTGTGCGATACCGCCAAGCTGCAGGAGCTGGTGGCCGACGTTTCCCATCACTTCCCGCTGCGCCTGCCGGCGCCGACGCCGAAAGCGCTGTACAGCCCGTGCGAGATTCGCCATCTGGCGATTATCGTCAATCTGGAAAACGATCCGACCGCCGCCTTCCGCAATCAGGTGGTGCACTTCGATTTCCGCAAGCTGGACGTGTTCAGCTTCGGCCAGCAGCAGCAGTGTCTGGTGGGCAGCATCGATCTGCTGTACCGCAACTCCTGGAACGAGGTGCGCACCCTGCATTTCAGCGGTGAGCAGTCGGTGCTGGAAGCGCTGAAAACCATTCTCGGCAAAATGCATCAGGACGCCGCGCCGCCGGAATCGGTGGAAGTGTTCTGCTACAGCCAGCACCTACGCGGCCTGATCCGCACCCGTATCCAGCAGCTGGTGTCGGAGTGCATCGAGCTGCGCCTGTCCAGTACCCGTTTGGAACCCGGCCGCTTCAAGGCGGTGCGCGTCGCCGGGCAGACCTGGGGGCTGTTCTTCGAGCGCTTGAGCGTATCGGTGCAAAAGCTGGAGAATGCGGTGGAGTTTTACGGCGCCATCTCCAACAACAAGCTGCACGGCCTGTCTATCAAGGTGGAAACCGATCAGGTGCATCTGCCGCCGGTGGTGGATGGCTTCGCCAGCGAGGGGATCATCCAGTTCTTCTTCGAAGACACCTCAGACGATAAGGGCTTCAACATCTATATTCTGGATGAGTCGAATCGGGTCGAGGTGTATCACCATTGCGAGGGCAGTAAAGAGGAGCTGGTGCGCGACGTCAGCCGCTTCTACTCCTCGTCGCACGATCGCTTCACCTACGGCTCCAGCTTCATCAACTTCAATCTGCCGCAGTTCTATCAGATTGTGCAGCTCGACGGGCGCACGCAGGTGATCCCGTTCCGCAGCAACGTGCTGTCCAGCCTGTGCGTGACGGTGGCCGACGGCGCCGCTCAGCCGCTGAAGCAGCAGTTCCAGCTGCATTGACGCCGCAAGGGCTCGGTTGCCGAGCCCGCTTAGCTTCAGGAAAAATGCAGTTCCTCGCCGGCCTGCGCGCTGGCCGCTTCGCTGAGCAGCTGATAAAACGGCTGCCCGCTGCGATCGCATAGCCAAACGCCGTCGCGGTAGTTGAAGTGGTAACCGCCGGCCTTGGTGGCGAGCCACACCTGGTGCAGCGGCTCTTGGCGGTTGATGACGATTTTGGTGCCGTTTTCGAAGCTCAGCGTCATCACGCCGCCATTGGTTTCGTAATCGATGTCCGCATCGCCGTCAAAATCGTCCAGTGTCTCTTCAATATTCAGCATCAGCTGGTCGGCCAACTGGTGAAACTCGCTGTCGTTCATATTCAATTCCTATTGCTTTTCATGATCCACCTGCGATTATAGAGACCTTGGACGCATGAATTACAGGCATTAATGCAAATGAAAAAACAACTACGCTATGCGCTGATGGCAGTTCTGGTTACCGGCCTCGCCGGCTGTGGTCTGAAAGGCCCGCTTTACTTCCCGCCTGCCGATCCCGCCAGCCAGAAACCGGCCAAGCCGCCGGTGCAAACGGGCGATCAGGTGCAAAAGAACCAGCAGGAGCAGTCTGGCTCTCAGCAAAAACCGTCGATGGTTGACCAGTAACACCCTGTTTGCGGTGGCGAGCGCTGCCGTAAAATCAAGACGGATAGCGCGTCCAGATAGCGGAGTATGATATGCAGTTCTCCAAAATGCACGGTCTGGGCAACGACTTTATGGTGGTCGATGCCGTTACACAGAATGTCTATTTTTCACCTGAGCTGATCCGCCGGCTGGCCGATCGGCACCTGGGCGTCGGCTTTGACCAGATGCTGGTGGTAGAACCGCCTTACGATCCCGAACTGGATTTTCACTACCGAATTTTTAACGCCGACGGCAGCGAAGTGGCGCAGTGCGGCAACGGCGCGCGTTGCTTCGCGCGTTTCGTGCGGCTGAAAGGGCTGACCAACAAACGTGACATCCGCGTCAGCACCCAAACCGGGCGCATGGTGCTCAGCGTCACCGACGACGATCTGGTGTGCGTCAACATGGGTGAGCCGAATTTCGACCCGCAGGCGGTGCCGTTCCGCGCCGCCAAGGCTGAAAAGACCTACATCATGCGCGCGGCGGAACATACCGTGTTGTGCGGCGTGGTGTCGATGGGCAACCCGCATTGTGTTTTGCAGGTGGACGACGTAAAAACCGCCAAGGTGGAGCTGCTCGGGCCGGTGCTGGAAGGGCATGAACGCTTCCCGGAACGGGCCAACATCGGCTTTATGCAGGTGGTCAGCCGCGATCACATCAAGCTGCGCGTTTATGAGCGCGGCGCCGGTGAAACGCAGGCCTGCGGCAGCGGCGCCTGTGCGGCGGTGGCGGTGGGGATCCAACAGGAATTGCTGTCAGAAGAAGTGCATGTAGAACTGCCGGGCGGCAGCCTGCATATTCGCTGGAAAGGGCCGGGCAACCCGCTGTTTATGACCGGTCCGGCAACCCATGTCTATGACGGATTTATTCATCTATGAAAAGCGTAGAAGAACAGAGCGTCGCCGGCCTGGCGCTGGATGACGACACCGTGATGCAGTACCTGCTGCAGAACCCGGATTTCTTTATTCGCAACGCGCGCCAGGTTGAGCAGATGCGCGTGCCGCACCCGGTGCGCGGCACCGTTTCGCTGGTGGAATGGCATCTGGCCCGCCAGCGCAATCACATCGAACGGCTGGAAGAAGAGATCACGCTGCTGATGGAGCAGGCCAGCGCCAACGAAGGGCTGTTCGCCCGGTTGCTGCACCTGCAGGCCGATCTGGCCACCGCGGACAGCTTGCAGGACATGCTCAACCGGCTGCAGCGCTGGGCGCGCGGCTTCGGTTTGGCCGGCGCCACGGTGCGCCTGTTCGCTGAGCGCTGGAATATCGGCGCGCCTTCCGATTTCACCCATCTGGCGCTGACGCGTTCGGCGTTCGAGCCGTTCCGCATCCAGCGGCTGGGCAGCGAACAACACTACCTCGGCGGCCTGAACGGCCCCGAACTGCTGCTGCTGTTGCCGCAGGCCAAACAGATCGGCCAGATTGGTTCGGTGGCGCTGTCGATGCTGGGCGACGACGGCGAGCTGGGCATGGTGATCTTCAGCAGCCGCGATACGCAACACTATCAGCAGGGCATGGGCACGGTGATGCTCAATCAACTGGCGCGCATGCTGCCGGAACTGCTGGAACGCTGGATCGAACGCGCATGACGCCGATTGCGCCCAGCCTGCAGCAGCCGGTGGACGCTTTTCTGCGTTATCTCAAGGTAGAACGGCAACTTAGCCCGCTGACGCAGCTCAGCTATTCACGCCAGCTGGCGGCGCTGATGCGCCTGGCGCAGGAGATCGGCGTCACCGACTGGGCGGCGCTGGACGCCGCCCGGGTGCGCATGCTGGCGGCGCGCAGCAAACGCGCCGGCTTGCAGTCCGCCAGCCTGGCGCTGCGGCTCTCTTCGTTGCGCAGTTTCCTCGACTGGCTGGTCAGCCAGGGCGTGCTGCACGCCAACCCGGCCAAAGGCATCCGCACGCCGCGCAGCGGTCGCCATCTGCCGAAAAATATCGACGTCGATGAAATGAACCAGCTGCTGGAGATCGATCTCAACGATCCGCTGGCGGTGCGGGATCGCGCCATGCTGGAGGTGATGTACGGCGCCGGCCTGCGTCTCTCCGAGCTGGTGGGGCTGGATTGCCGCCATGTCGATATGGCGGCCGGCGAGGTGTGGGTGATGGGGAAGGGCAGCAAAGAGCGTAAACTGCCGATCGGGCGCACCGCCGTCACCTGGCTGGAACACTGGCTGGCGATGCGCGATCTGTTCGGGCCGGAAGATGACGCGATGTTCCTGTCCAATCAGGGGCGGCGCATCTCGACGCGCAACGTGCAAAAGCGCTTCGCCGAATGGGGCGTGAAGCAGGGCGTCAACAGCCATATTCACCCGCACAAACTGCGTCACTCCTTCGCCACCCACATGCTGGAGTCGAGCGGCGATCTGCGTGCGGTGCAGGAGCTGCTCGGCCATGCCAACCTGACCACCACGCAAATTTATACCCACCTCGACTTTCAACATCTGGCGAACGTGTACGATGCCGCGCATCCGCGCGCCAAACGGGGGAAATCCTGATGCATTTTTATCGCCCGCTGCGCCCGCTGGCGGCGCTGACTTTCGATCTGGACGACACGCTGTATGACAACCGTCCGGTGATCCGGCAAACCGAACAGCAGTCGGTGGCCTTCCTGCAGAGCTACCATCCCGGCCTGAACAGCTTCCAGTCGGCGGATTTCCACCGCCTGCGCCAGGAGCTGCGCGAGCAGGATCCGGAGATCTACCACGATGTCACCCAGTGGCGCTGGCGCGCCATTCATCTGGCGCTGAGCCGGCAGGGGCTGCGCGACGCCGAAGCGGCGATCGGGGCCGATGCGGCGATGCAAAACTTCGCGCTGTGGCGCAGCCGCATCGAGGTGCCGGAAGCGACCCACGCCACGTTGAAGGCGCTGGCCGCGCGCTACCCGCTGGTGGCGATCACCAACGGCAACGCCGATCCGGCGCAGTGCGGCCTGGACGGTTACTTCCAGTTCGTGTTGCGTTCCGGGCCGGACGGGCGCGCCAAGCCATACCAAGACATGTATCACCTGGCCGTCGAACGGCTGGGCGTGGCGCCCGAGCAGATCCTGCACGTGGGCGACGATCTGACTACCGACGTCGCCGGCGCGCTGCGCGCGGGGCTGCAGGCGTGTTGGATCAACGATCGGCAACGCTGCCTGATGCAGGCTGCCGACAGCCGCCTGCTGCCGCATATTGAGATTTCGCAGTTGGCATCGCTGACAGCATTGTTATAATCCCTGCCAGAACTCTGTATAAATTTCCAGTGAAAAACCCGTCACCGGCGGGTTTTCCCTTAACCATTAGTGGTGCCTATGGACGTCTCCGATCTGCTCGACAGCCTGAATGAAAAACAACGTGAAGCCGTGGCGGCGCCGCGCAGCAACCTGTTGGTTCTGGCCGGAGCGGGCAGCGGCAAGACGCGGGTGCTGGTGCATCGCATCGCCTGGCTGCTGTCGGTGGAGAACTGCTCGCCGTATTCGATCATGGCGGTGACCTTCACCAACAAGGCGGCGGCGGAAATGCGTCACCGTATCGAACATCTGATCGGCACCAGCCAGGGCGGCATGTGGATCGGCACCTTCCATGGCCTGGCGCATCGTCTGTTGCGCGCCCACCACCTGGAGGCCAACCTGCCGCAGGATTTCCAGATCCTCGACAGCGACGACCAACTGCGGCTGCTCAAGCGCATCATCAAGGCGCTGAACGTCGACGAGAAGCAGTGGCCGCCGCGTCAGGCGATGTGGTACATCAACGGCAAGAAAGATGAGGGCCTGCGCCCGCAGCACGTCGAAACCTACAACAACCCGGTGGAGGCCACCTGGCTGCGCATCTACCAGGCCTATCAGGAAGCCTGCGATCGCGCGGGGCTGGTGGATTTCGCCGAGCTGCTGCTGCGCGCGCACGAGCTGTGGCTGAACAAGCCGCATATCCTCAACCACTACCGCGAGCGTTTCACCAACGTGCTGGTGGACGAATTCCAGGATACCAACAGCATCCAGTACGCCTGGATCCGTCTGCTGGCGGGCGGCAACAGCAACGTGATGATCGTCGGCGACGATGACCAGTCGATCTACGGCTGGCGCGGCGCGCAGGTGGAAAACATCCAGCGCTTCCTGAAGGATTTCCCCGGCGCGGAAACCATCCGCCTGGAGCAGAACTACCGTTCCACCAGCAACATCCTGAAAGCGGCCAACACCCTGATCGCCAACAACGACGGGCGCATGGGCAAAAACCTGTGGACCGAAGGCGGCGAAGGCGAGCCGATTTCCCTCTACTGCGCCTTCAACGAACTCGACGAAGCGCGCTTCGTGGTCAACCGCATCAAGACCTGGCAAGACAACGGCGGCGCGCTGAACGACTGCGCCATCTTGTACCGCAGCAACGCCCAGTCGCGCGTGCTGGAAGAGGCGCTGCTGCAGACGGCGATGCCGTACCGCATCTACGGCGGCCAACGCTTCTTCGAACGTCAGGAAATCAAGGATGCGCTGGCTTACCTGCGCCTGATCTCCAACCGCAACGACGACGCGGCCTTCGAGCGCGTGGTCAACACCCCGACGCGCGGCATCGGCGATCGCACCCTCGACGTGGTGCGCCAGGCGGCGCGCGATCGCCAACTGACGTTGTGGCAGGCTACGCGCGAACTGATGCAGGACAAGGTTCTGGCCGGCCGCGCCGCGTCGGCGCTGCAGCGCTTCATCGAGCTGGTGGAGTCGCTGGCTCATGAAACCGCCGATATGCCGCTGCACGTGCAGACCGACCGGGTGATCCGCGATTCCGGGTTGTTCATCATGTATGAGCAGGAAAAGGGCGAAAAGGGGCAGGCGCGTATCGAAAACCTTGAGGAACTGGTGACGGCGACGCGTCAGTTCAGCTATCAGGAAGAAGATCAGGATCTGATGCCGCTGCAGGCGTTCCTGTCGCATGCGGCGCTGGAAGCGGGCGAAGGCCAGGCCGACGCCTATCAGGATGCGGTGCAGCTGATGACCCTGCACTCGGCCAAAGGGCTGGAGTTCCCGCTGGTGTTTATCGTCGGCATGGAAGAAGGCATGTTCCCGAGCCAGATGTCGCTGGATGAAGGCGGCCGTCTGGAGGAGGAGCGCCGTCTGGCCTATGTGGGCGTAACGCGCGCCATGCAGAAGCTGACGCTGACCTACGCCGAAACGCGCCGTCTGTACGGCAAAGAGGTTTACCATCGGCCGTCGCGCTTTATCGGCGAACTGCCGGAGGAGTGCGTGGAAGAAGTGCGCCTGCGCGCCAGCGTATCGCGCCCGGTCAATCACCGCCGCATGGGCACGCCGATCAGCGAGAACGACACCGGATACAAGCTGGGTCAGCGCGTGCGCCATCCCAAGTTTGGCGAAGGCACCATCGTCAATCTGGAAGGCAGCGGCGAGCACAGCCGGCTGCAGATCGCCTTCCCGGGCGAAGGCATCAAGTGGCTGGTGGCGGCCTACGCTCGGCTGGAAACGGTATAAAGAGAGGGGCGATTTGCAGGAGTTTCAGCCCCTGCAATCGTTCATCATCAGTGAGGGTAGCGATCGCCGACCTGCGCGGTGGCATACCAGCGCATCACCGCTTCGGTGCCTTCGCCGCCTTCCTGCGGCGCCCACGGCATGCAGTCTTCTTCGGTCAGCGCCTGATACGGACCCCGCTTCACTTCGAACACCACGCCGCCGGCATCGACCGACAGCACCGCATGCCAGGTAAATGCCGGCATCTCCAGCACTTTGGTTTCTTCGCCGAGCAGGGTGCGCTGCGTCACGACGCCGTCATCGTTGAACTGCAGCACGACAAAACGGCCGCGCAGCGGCGTCAGCAGCTCCCAGGTTTGCGGGTGGCGGTGCGGGCGGATATAGGTGCCGGGTTCCATGGCGATCGCCAGGCGTTGCACCGGGTCGCTCAGCTCTTCGTGTAAGGTGCGGTGCGCGCGCAGGCGGGGCACGCTGGCGGCCTGTTCGCTCATCGCGGTCAGTTCATGGGCGGTAATCTGTTTCATCGTTTAAATCCGCATGCTTGTCGTACCATTAGGGTGATGTCATCTTAGCAACATTCTTGGTGGCGGTAAGCGATCGCCGCGACTTTTTCAGTACGGTTTAAGCGCCATTTCTGCCATTGATCATCGTGATGATTTGTTGCGCAATTATCCCGCCTAACGTGTTGACAGGCTTTTTCTTCTCGGCGTAACATGCGCGCACTATTATCATTGAGGACAGACGCCTTGGACACACCCAGTAGATACTGGCTCACTGACCTGCGCCGCAGGTATAACTTCTAAGGCTCTCCGTTTTTGCTGATAGCCTTCGTGGTTGTCGGCGACCCCGCAAAGCGTCGCTATGAGTCAGATCTCTTCATGGTCTGAAACAATCGGTGATACGCATCCCCTCTGTTTCTGTGCTTCAACGCGTTGTCCGCACCCGTTACCTTCACGGAGTTTTGGCACATGCTGAGCGCTTTTAAATTAGATAACCGCCGCTTGTCCCGTCTGGAACTGGACGACTCGGATGATCTCACGTCATCGCTGTGGGTTGATCTGGTCGAGCCGGAAGAGGGCGAGCGTGAGCGCGTGCAGAATGAGCTGGGACAAAGCCTGGCGACGCGTCCCGAACTGGACGACATCGAAGCCTCCGCCCGTTTCTTCGAAGACGAAGACGGTCTGCATATCCACTCCTTCTTCTACTTCGAAGATGCGGAAGATCACGCCGGCAACTCCACGGTGGCCTTCACCATCCGCGACGGCCGCCTGTATACCCTGCGTGAGCGTGAACTGCCGGCGTTTCGCCTGTACCGCATGCGCGCCCGCAACCAGACCATGCTCGAAGGCAACGCCTACGAACTGCTGCTGGATTTGTTCGAAACCAAGATTGAACAGCTGGCGGACGAGATAGAGAACATCTACAGCGATCTGGAACAGCTCAGCCGGGTGATCATGGAAGGGCATCAGGGCGACGAATACGACGCCGCGCTGTCGACGCTGGCGGAGCTGGAAGATATCGGCTGGAAGGTGCGTTTGTGTCTGATGGATACCCAGCGCGCGCTCAACTTCCTGGTGCGCAAGGCGCGTTTGCCGACCGGCCAACTGGAGCAGGCGCGTGAAGTGCTGCGCGACATCGAATCCCTGCTGCCGCACAACGAATCGCTGTTCCAGAAGGTGAACTTCCTGATGCAGGCGGCGATGGGCTTCATCAATATCGAACAGAACCGCATCATCAAGATCTTCTCGGTGGTGTCGGTGGTGTTCCTGCCGCCTACGCTGGTGGCCTCCAGCTACGGCATGAACTTTGAATTCATGCCGGAACTGAAATGGTCGTTCGGCTACCCGGGCGCCATCACCTTGATGATCCTGGCGGGCCTGGCCCCTTACCTGTACTTCAAGCGCAAGAACTGGCTGTAACCCGGCGGCGCCGGGCTCAGCGCAGCTTGCGCTGGGTATAGAGCGCGTCGAGGGTGAACAGGATCAGCGCCGCCCAGATAAAGCCGAAGGTCACCAGTTTGTCCTGGCCGATGGTCTCGCCGTAGAAGGTGACCGCCAGCAGGAACATCAGCGTCGGGCCGAGATACTGGAAGAAACCGAGCGTCGACAGGCGCAGCCGGGTAGCCGCCGCGGTGAAGCACAGCAGCGGCACGGTGGTGACGATGCCGGCGGCGACCAGTAGCAGATTCAGCGACCACGGGTTGGCGCTCAGGTGGCTGGTGGGGCTGTCGGCGAACAGGAACAGGTAGCCCGCCGCCACTGGCAGCAGCCACAGCGTTTCAATCAGCATGCCGGTCTGCGCGTCGATGGCGATTTTTTTGCGCAGCAGGCCGTAGAAGGCGAAGCTGAACGCCAATCCCAGACCGATGATCGGCAACGAACCGAACTGCCAGAGCTGCACCAGCACCCCGGTGAACGCCAGCGCCACCGCCACCCACTGCATGCGGCGGAAACGTTCGCCGAGAAACAGCATCCCCAGCAGCACGTTAACCAGCGGGTTGATGAAGTAGCCCAGGCTGGCTTCCAGCATATGGTGATTGTTCACCGCCCAGATGAACAGCAGCCAGTTGCCGCCGATCAACAGCGCGGTGACCGCCAGCAACAGCAGCCGTTTGCGGTTTTGGCAGGCGGCGCGCACTTTCGGCCAGTTGCGGCCCAGCGTGATCAGCGCCAGCATGAAGAAAAACGACCAGATGATCCGGTGGGTGAGGATCTCGTCCGCGGACACTTGCTGGATCAGTTTGAAATAGGCCGGGGCGATGCCCCACATAAAATAGGCGGCCAGGGCGAAGAAAATGCCCTGACGCGTTTGCTTTGCGTCCATGACGTCACTCTGGTGGGGAACGTAAGATGCGGTGAGTGTACTGAAGTCGCTCACCGCACACAATCATCAGCCGACCAGATAGGTGGCGGTGGCGGTCGCGATATGCAGGCCGTCGTGGTTATGCAGTTCTACGCGCGCGACGGCGACCTTGTTGCCGCTGCGCAGCACGCTGGCGGAGGCGACGAAGTGTTCGCCGCGGCCGGGGCGCAGATAGTCGACGCGCAGATCGATGGTGCCCATGCGCGACAGTTTGGCGGCGATCTCTTCTTCGATCAGCGGTTCCAGGCGCGTCAGCACGCCGCCGGCGCAAGCCAGCCCGGCGGCGACGTCCAGCACCGCGGCGATCACGCCGCCGTGCAGAATTTCCTGTGCGGCGTTGCCCACCAGCTTGCGCTGGTTGGTGAAGCTCAGTTCGACGTAGTCATCGTCGAAGCGGCGCAGCTCCAGGCCAAGCTCGCGGTTGAACGGCATGTGGTAGACAAAAATTTCGCCGATCTTGCGGCGGGCGGCTTCCAGGGTCAGTGGTGTGGTCGACATAGCGGGTTTCCGTTTTTCTTTTGCGTTTTAAGGGAGCTAACTGGTCAGTCCAGGTTAATGGAATGTTGATTTTATGCTTAACCTTTGTTGCTTTCCAGACTATTCCAATAAAACCGGACTGCGCTGCGGTAAAGCCTCCTTTGTGTGTAAAATGGCCTGATTTTTTCCGGGCTTGCCCTTTTTCGTTGGAGTGAGGAGAGGTTATGCGCATTTTGTCAGGGATCGTTTCCGCCACGCTGCTGATGCCGGCGCTGGCATTGGCTGAGGAAGCCAAAGAGCAGCAGATTCACGATAGGCCGGCGGTGCGCGGCAGCATTATCGCCAACCTGCTGCAGGAGCACGATAATCCGTTCACGCTGTATCCTTACGATCCCAATTACCTGTTGTACACCGACACCAGCGATATCAACAAAGAAGCCATCAAGACGTACAACTGGGCCGACAAGGCGCGCAAGGACGAGGTGAAATACCAGCTTAGCCTGGCGTTTCCGCTGTGGCGGGGCATTGCCGGCGACAATTCGGTGCTCGGCGCGTCTTATACTCAGCGCTCCTGGTGGCAATTGTCCAACCGCGGCGAGTCTTCGCCGTTCCGCGAGACCAACTACGAGCCGCAACTGTTCGTGGGGTGGGCGACCGATTACCGCTTTGCCGGTTGGACGCTGCGCGATGTTGAAATCGGCGTTAACCATCAGTCTAACGGCCGCTCGGACCCGACGTCGCGCAGCTGGAATCGCGGTTATGCGCGGCTGATGGCGCAAAACGGCAATTGGCAGGTGGATCTCAAGCCCTGGTTCCGTTTCTCGGAGAGCTCGAGCAACGACGACAACCCGGACATCACCAAATACATGGGATACTACCGGTTGAAGGTCGGTTACGCCTGGGGCGACAGCGTGTTCAGCGTCGACAGCCACTACAACTGGAACAGCGGCTACGGCGGCGCGGAACTGGGCTGGAGCTACCCGATCACCCGCAACGTGCGATTCTATACCCAGGTGTTCAGCGGCTACGGCGAATCGCTGATCGACTACAACTTCCGGCAGACACGGGTGGGCGTTGGTGTCATGCTGAACGATATTATGTAATCATACCCGGTGGGTGTGTACCGATGAAAAAATGGGGAAGTGTGTGTCAACCGCAGCAGTGATTAACAGAGAGTTGCTGGCCGAGCAGGTATTGCGCGATACCTTCGGCTACCAGCAATTCCGTCCGGGCCAACAAACGATTATCAATGCCGCGATCGGCGGGCAGGATTGCCTGGTGGTGATGCCGACCGGCGGCGGCAAGTCGTTGTGCTATCAAATCCCGGCGCTGGTGATGGACGGCCTGACCCTGGTGGTTTCCCCGCTTATCTCGCTGATGAAGGACCAGGTCGACCAACTGTTGGCCTACGGCGTTTCCGCCGCCTGCTACAACTCGACGCAAACCCGCGAGGAGCAGTTGGACGTCATGGCCGGCTGCCGCAACGGCACCATCAAGATGCTGTACATCGCGCCGGAACGGCTGATGATGGAAAGCTTCCTCAACCTGCTCGATCACTGCCCGCCGGCGATGCTGGCGGTGGATGAGGCGCACTGCATCTCGCAGTGGGGCCATGACTTCCGGCCGGAATATCGCGCGCTGGGCCAGCTGAAACAGCGCTTCCCGGCGATGCCGGTGATCGCGTTGACCGCCACCGCCGACGAAGCCACGCGCGGCGATATCGTGCGCCTGCTGTCGCTGCAGGATCCGCTGGTGCAGGTCAGCAGCTTCGACCGGCCGAACATCCGCTACACGCTGGTGGAAAAATTCAAACCGCTCGATCAGCTGTGGCGCTTCGTGCAGGATCAGCGCGGCAAGAGCGGCATTATCTATTGCAACAGCCGCGCCAAGGTGGAAGACACCGCCGCGCGCCTGCAAAGCCGCGGGCTGAGCGTCGGCGCCTACCACGCCGGGCTGGACAACGAGCGCCGCGCCCAGGTGCAGGAAGCGTTCCAGCGTGACGATCTGCAGGTGGTGGTGGCCACCGTCGCCTTCGGCATGGGCATCAACAAACCCAACGTGCGCTTCGTGGTGCATTTCGACATCCCGCGCAATATCGAATCCTATTATCAGGAGACCGGCCGCGCCGGGCGCGACGGCCTGCCGGCCGAAGCCATCCTGCTGTACGATCCGGCCGACATGGCCTGGCTGCGCCGCTGTCTGGAGGAAAAACCCGCCGGGCAACAGCTGGACATCGAGCGCCACAAGCTGAACGCCATGGGGGCGTTCGCCGAGGCGCAAACCTGCCGCCGCCTGGTGTTGCTCAACTACTTCGGCGAAGGCAAGCACGAGAACTGCGGCAACTGCGATATCTGCCTCGATCCGCCCAAGCGCTACGACGGGCTGGAGGACGCGCGCAAGGCGCTGTCCTGCGTGTACCGCGTCGGCCAGCGCTTTGGCCTCGGGTACATCGTGGAAGTGCTGCGCGGCTCCAACAACCAGCGCATTCGCGAATACGGTCACGACAAGCTGCCGGTGTACGGCATCGGCCGCGATCAGACCACCGAACACTGGACCAGCGTGCTGCGTCAGCTGATCCACCTGGGCTTTATCACCCAGAACATCGCCATGCACTCAGCGCTGCAATTGACCGAGGCGGCGCGTCCGGTGTTGCGCGGCGAGGTGGCGCTGCAGCTGGCGGTGCCGCGTATTCAGAGCCTGAAGTCGCGCAGCAGCGCCAACCAGAAATCCTACGGCGGCAATTACGATCGCAAGCTGTTCGCCAAGCTGCGCAAACTGCGCAAATCGATCGCCGACGAAGAAAACATTCCGCCTTACGTGGTGTTCAACGACGCCACGCTGCTGGAAATGGCCGAACAGATGCCGATCAAGGCCGGCGATCTGCTGAGCGTCAACGGCGTCGGCCAGCGCAAACTGGAGCGTTTCGGCGCGCCCTTTATGGCGATGATCCGCGACCATCTCGACAATGACGAAGACTGAGGGCGATATATCATGCTGATGCTGTTTCTCACCGTGGCGCTGGTGCATCTGATTGCGCTGATGAGCCCGGGGCCGGACTTCTTTTTCGTGTCGCAAACCGCCGCCAGCCGCTCGCGCCGCGAGGCGATGATGGGCGTGGTCGGCATTTCGCTCGGCATCGTGGTATGGGCCGGCGTGGCGTTGATGGGGCTGCATCTGATCCTGCAGAAGATGGCCTGGTTGCATCAGATCATCATGGTTGGCGGCGGCATTTACCTGTGCTGGATGGGGTGGCAACTGCTGCGTTCCGCGCGGGCGCAGCAAGCGCAGCCGGCGGCGGAGGCCCAGGTGGCGTTGCCGAAGGCCGGGCGCAGCTTTATTCGCGGCTTCCTGACCAATTTGTCCAACCCGAAAGCGGTGATCTATTTCGGCAGCGTGTTCTCGCTGTTCGTCGGCGACAGCGTCGGCGCCGGAGCGCGCTGGGGGCTGTTTTTGCTGATCGTCGCCGAGACCTTCGTCTGGTTCAGCCTGGTGGCGGTGGTGTTTGCGCTGCCGGCGATGCGCCGCGGCTATCAGCGGTTGGCCAAGTGGATAGACGGGGTGGCGGGCGTGCTGTTTACCGGCTTCGGGTTACATCTGATATTTACCCGCTAACCGCAGTGAAATGCCCAAGGCCGAGCAGCGATGCCCGGCCTTTTTTGTCAGGCTTTGCGGGCGGTCGCCAGCAGCCCCGCCACCAGAATGAACAGCGAACCGAACAGTCGGTTGAGCAGCTGCATCTGGCGCGGCGTTCTCAGCCAGCCGGCGATGCGCGTCGCCAGGGTGGCGTAACCGATCATCACCAGAATATCCACCACCACGGTGGTGACGCCGAGCACCAGATACTGCTCGGCCTGGGGCTGATTGGGCAAGATGAACTGCGGGAACAGCGCGGCGAGGAACACGATGCTTTTCGGGTTGGTCAGGTTGACCAGCACCGCGCGGCGGAACAGACGGCGGCGCGGCATGCTGCCCGCCAGCGCATGCAGATCCAGCGCCCCGGCGGCGCGCCATTGCTGGATGCCGAGCCACACCAGGTAGGCGGCGCCCAGCCATTTCAGCAGCTCGAACGCCAGCAGCGATTGCGATATCAGCGCGCCGAGGCCGATGCCCACCAGCACGATGTGCGCGCTCAACCCGACCTGCAGCCCGGCGATCGACGCGGCGGCGCCGCGATAGCCGTGGCTGATGCCGGTGCTCATGGTATTGATGGCGCCTGAACCGGGGGAGAGGCTCAGGATAAGCGTGGTCAGCAGATAGGTTAACCACCAGTCCAAGGTCATGGTGCTTCGGCTCCCTGAAAGTGTCGTTTTGTGCCACAATGCGCCGAGGCGGCGCCGTTTTTGTAAGAATTGAATCACAATACGCTAGTATGATTTCTTGTGCCAGCGGTCACATTTTCCGCCGGCCCCACAGGGAAAACGCTCTCGATGACCTCGTTCACTCTCAGCTCCGATGACTGGTTAACGCGTGAAACGCAGTTCGCTGCCTTCGCCACCGGGCCGCTGCTGGATTTCTGGCGGCAGCGCGAAGAAGGCGAATTCAGCGGCGTGGACGGCGTGCCGATCCGCTTTGTGCGCTTCAGTTCCGCGCGGCATCAGCGCGTGGTGGTGGTCAGCCCCGGCCGCATCGAAAGCTATGTGAAATACCCCGAGGTGGCCTACGATCTGTTCCACTGCGGCTACGACGTGGTGATCGTCGATCATCGCGGCCAGGGGCGTTCCGGGCGTTTACTGGCGGATACGCACCGCGGTCATGTGGTAAACTTCGCCGACTACGTGGACGATTTCGAGCAGCTGTGGCTGCGCGAGGTCGAATCGCGCGGTTATCGGCAGCGCTTCGCGCTGGCGCATTCGATGGGCGGCGCGATCCTGGCGCAGTTCCTGCAGCGCCGGCCGCAGGCGTTCGACGCGGCGGCGTTTTGCGCGCCGATGTTCGGCATCCGGTTGCCGATGCCGGGTTGGCTGGCCGATCGTATTCTCGACTGGGCGGAGACCCGCCCGGCGATCCGCGATTATTACGCGGTGGGCACCGGCCAGTGGCGTCCGTTGCCCTATGTGGTCAACGTGTTGACCCATAGCCGCGAGCGTTATCGTCGCAGCCTGCGCTATTATGCCGATTACCCCGAGCTGCAGGTGGGCGGGCCGACCTACCATTGGGTGCGGGAGAGCATCCGCGCCGGCCGGCAGATTATCGCGCAGGCCGGGGAGATCACCACGCCGCTGTTGCTTTTGCAGGCCGGTGAAGAACGGGTAGTCGACAACCGTTCGCACCAGGCTTTTTGTCAGGCTCTGTCAGACGCGGGGCGCCCTTGCGAAGGGGGGCTCCCGTGGGTTATCAACGGCGCACGCCATGAGATCCTGTTCGAGCGGGACGCGCTGCGCGCCGAAGCACTGAACGCAATTCTGCGCTTCTTTGCTCAACACTTAGGCGGCGCGCTGCCGCCGACAACTCCATCAGAGGTTAGAACATAACGCTATGTATCACGTCGTCGCTTCCGATTTAGATGGCACGCTGCTGTCTCCCGACCATACCCTGTCGCCGTACGCTAAAGAAACGCTGAAGTTGCTGACTCAGCGCGGCGTGCATTTCGTGTTCGCTACCGGCCGCCACCATATCGACGTGGCGCAGATCCGCGACAGCCTGGAGATCAGCGCCTTTATGATCACTTCCAACGGCGCACGGGTGCACAACACCGCCGGCGAACTGATTTTCAGCCACAACCTGGACGGAGATATCGCCCGCGATCTGTACGGCATGCTGCACGACGATCCGGATATCACCACCAACGTCTACCGTAACGACGATTGGTTTACCAACCGCGAAAGCCCGGAGCAGGAAGAGTTCTTCCAGGAGTCGGTGTTCAAATATCAGCTGTTTGAGCCGGGCCTGCTGGAAACTGACGGCGTCTGCAAGGTTTACTTCACCTGTGAAGATCACGAGCGGTTGCTGCAGGTGGAAGACGCCATCAACGCGCGCTGGGGCGATCGGGTCAACGTCAGCTTCTCGTTCCCGACCTGCCTGGAAGTGATGGCGGGCGGCGTGTCGAAAGGGCATGCGCTGGAAGAAGTGGCCAAGATCATCGGCTATACGCTGCAAGAGTGCATCGCCTTCGGCGACGGCATGAACGATCTGGAGATGTTGTCGATGGCCGGCAAGGGCTGCATCATGCGCGACGCGCATCAGCGCCTGAAGGACATGCTGCCGGAGCTGGAAGTGATCGGCTCCAACGTCGATAACGCGGTGCCGCACTACCTGCGCAAGATGTTCCTCTGAAATAACCTTTAAATAATAAGGGCGCCTTGCGGCGCCCTTGGCATTACTTGTGCTGGCCCTGCTTCTGCAGGAACTGCACGCCCTTGTCCGGGAAGTCGGTGAACACGCCGTCGACGCCGGCCTGGTTGTAAATCACGTCATACAGCTGGTTTACGTCGGTCACGTACTTCGGCAGCGCATCGGCGCGGATGGTGAACGGATGCACCGCCAGCTTGCTGGCGTGCGCTTCTTTCACCATGTCGGTCAGCACGATGTGGCCCGGCTTGGATTGATCCGCCACCACCAGCATGTGGTAGTCCGGCCCGATGCCGTCGGCATACTGAGCGATTTTCTTCATCGCGCCCGGTTTGAACATCCAGTCGTAGTCGTATTCCACCCACTTGCCGTCGGCTTTCTGCTCGTAGGTTTCCTGCCAGTCGTTATAGGCGATCAGCTGCACCAGCTTCAGATCCATGCCCAGCTTCGGCTCCAGCTCGTTCTTGATGCGTTTGAGCTCGTTGGCGTCGAAGCACTGCAGGTAGACGTTGTCGTTCTTGCCGGTGTAGCCGTACTGCTTGAGCACCGCCAGCACTTTGCTGGAGATGTCTTTGCCTTCCTGTTTGTGGAACCACGGCGCCTTGATTTCAGGGTAGATGCCGATGTTCTTGCCGGTCGAATGGTTCAGACCCTGCACGAACTCGATCTCCTCCTGGAAGGTGTGCACGCGGAAGTCGGATTTGCCCATCGGGAAGCGGCCAGGATAGCCCTGCACCTTCTTGCCGTTTTCGATTTCAAAGCCTTCGGTGAACTTCAGCGATTTGATCTCCGCCAGCGTAAAGTCGATGGCGTAATAACGGCCGTCTTTACGCGCGCGGTCCGGGAAGCGTTCGGCGACGTCGGTGACGCGATCGAGGTAATGGTCGTGCAGCACCACCAGCTCGTTGTCCTTGGTCATCACCAGATCTTGTTCGAGATAATCGGCGCCCTGCGCGTAGGCCATCGCCTTCGCCGGCAGGGTGTGTTCCGGCAGGTAGCCGCTGGCGCCGCGGTGGGCGATCACCACTTTGTCCGCCGCCTGCGCGGCGCTGACCATTGAGGTGGCGAGAATGATCCCTGTCAGCAGGGCTTTGACTTGAGTCCGCATTCCGTTTTCTCCATGTTGTTGGGGGCAGGGTAGTAAAAAGGCCGCAGGGCGGCCTTTAAATCATGCAAAAGTCGTGTGACGCTTAGCCGCGTTTGCCGGCTGCGATTTCCGCGTGGTGTTTCTTCTCGTTCAGCATGGTCAGCAGCAGCAGGATAACCGCCAGCACGCCGCC
>NZ_JVEL01000078.1:0-1953 GCF_001076875.1 Serratia sp. 506_PEND | reverse complement strand
TGGACAATCTGTCGAACTCGTCAGCGGAGTCTTTACACCGCGTAGAGAAACTGACGGGAAAAGCCGCCGTGTTTTACCAAGGTGATGTTCAGGATGCGGAATGCTTGCATCGCATCTTTGAAGCGCACTCGATTACCGGCGTGATCCACTTCGCCGGTCTTAAGGCGGTAGGGGAATCTACGCGTAAGCCGCTGGAATACTACCAGAATAATGTCACCGGAACGTTGGTGTTACTGGACGCTATGCGCCGCGCCGGCGTGTATGCGTTTATCTTTAGTTCGTCCGCTACCGTTTATGGCGCCCATTCACCGGTGCCTTATGTCGAGACGACACCGATCGGCGGCACGACAAGCCCTTATGGCACGTCGAAGCTGATGGTGGAGCAGATCCTGCAAGATGTCGCCAAGGCTGAGCCGCAATTTTCGATTATTGCCTTGCGCTACTTTAATCCGGTAGGCGCCCATGAGTCGGGGTTGATCGGTGAGGATCCTAACGGTATTCCCAATAACCTGTTGCCCTACATCTCGCAGGTGGCCATCGGCAAACTGGAAAAGCTGGGTATTTTCGGCGGGGATTATCCGACGACCGATGGGACGGGAGAGCGCGACTACATCCATGTCATGGATCTGGCCGAAGGCCACCTGAAAGCGATGGATCATCTGCCGAAGCTCAGCGGATTTAAGGCCTATAACCTTGGGGCTGGTGTAGGGCACTCGGTACTGGCGATGGTTCAGGCATTCGAAAAAGCGTCGGGGGTCACGATCCCTTACCAAATATTACCGCGTCGCGAAGGCGATCTGCCTGCCTTCTGGGCGAACGCCGATCTGGCTTATCAGGAGCTGGGGTGGAAAGTGAGTCGGGGTATCGATGACATGATGCGCGATACCTGGAACTGGCAGAAGAAAAATCCACATGGTTATCGCTAACCTTGAGTGATATGTCTTGGTAGTGATAAAAAGTTATGAACGGCTAATTAAAAGCGATGGGGGATGTAGAATTTACAGCCCCTACCCTCATTTTTATAAGGCCTAGACATGGCTCTCATTTTTTACCGGGAGTTTTATTGTTATTCACGTGAAATATTTTTCGCTGTTCCACTATCTCTTTGCTTGAATGACAAGTAATGAATGTGAGGCGAATCTTCTTTTATTAACATTTTTTCATTAATTCTATTTTATCATCGCGTTGCTATCTGAGTTTGATTACAGGCCCGTGCATTCGGTAGATCATGTAATGCGATGTGATAATATAATAGTTGTCGTTGACTAAAATAAAAATGAGGATTCAGCCACTCTCAATATACGTGTTGAGCATGAATTTTGTAACAATAAACAAGTTATTCACAGAATAATGGCCAAAGATTATTAGTCTGTAAAGGAGAGTGACGGGAAGATAGAGAATGTATCTCAATGTGTTAACTGTTAAACATGGCATAAGGATTGTCCAGCCCAGGTATTTTGCGATGCCGCATTTTTTTCTCGGGGGTGTACGAAAAGAAAGTCTACCAAGACGCATTGGATATTGATTTCGATTTTGCTCAGGATAATCACTTGCGCTTTTCAAAAGGCATGCTGAGTGGTTTGCATTTTCAAAAGAAAAATCCTCAGGGAAAGTGAGTCTGTATCGTTCGCGGTGGGGCATTTGCTGTTGTAGCGGGTCTTCGTGAAGACTCACCTACCTATGCTGCATGAGAGTGGGTTTTCCGAAGTAAACTCTGGCTCCTCCCGGTTTGGCTCATAGCCTCCTTGAGCTCTCAGATTTTGCTGATTTCATATATAAATGCACGAGATATTATAATCATGATCATGGAGGGGGCTTGCTGTGAAACGAGCCTGAGGTGGGGATTGAATAGCCGTTTGATGACCCAGCATTACCTGAAAAAGATAAGCATGGCGACCGCTTCGGTGAATTGAAATAAGTGATATTCAAAAGTCGGAAACGTATCCGTTTGCC
>NZ_JVEL01000007.1:0-17096 GCF_001076875.1 Serratia sp. 506_PEND | reverse complement strand
CCAACGGCAAAAGCGCCAGCGCTAAAAGCCTGTTCAAACTGCAAACTCTGGGGCTGACTCAAGGGACCGTAGTGACCATCTCAGCTGAAGGTGAAGACGAGCAGAAAGCCGTTGAGCACTTGGTAAAACTGATGGCAGAGCTTGAGTAATCGGCCCGTCTTTTTAGTTAACACCAGTCAAGAGTAAGGTAGGGTTATGATTTCAGGCATTTTAGTATCACCGGGCATCGCTTTTGGTAAGGCTCTCTTGCTGAAAGAAGACGACATCGTCATCAACCGGAAGAAAATCTCTGCTGATCAAGTAGAGCAGGAAGTCTCGCGTTTTCTGGCCGGCCGCGCGAAAGCGTCCGAACAGCTGGAAGCGATCAAGACCAAAGCTGGCGAAACCTTCGGCGAAGAGAAGGAAGCTATCTTCGAAGGCCACATCATGTTGCTGGAAGACGAAGAGCTTGAGCAGGAAATCATAGCCCTAATCAAAGACGATCTGGCCTCCGCAGACGCCGCCGCCTACACCGTGATCGAAGGTCAGGCGAAAGCGCTGGAAGAGCTGGACGACGAATACCTGAAAGAACGCGCCGCCGACGTGCGCGACATCGGCAAACGTCTGCTGCAGAACATTCTGGGCATGCCGATCGTCGATCTGGGCTCCATTCAGGACGAAGTGATCCTGGTGGCCACCGATCTGACCCCGTCCGAGACCGCACAGCTGAACCTGGACAAAGTGCTGGGCTTCATTACCGATCTCGGCGGCCGCACCTCCCACACCTCTATCATGGCGCGCTCCCTGGAGCTGCCGGCGATCGTCGGCACCAGCGACGTGACCAAGCAGGTGAAGAACGACGACTACCTGATTCTGGATGCGGTCAACAACAAAATTTACGTTAACCCGACCGCTGATGTGATCGATCAGCTGAAAGCCGCCCAGAACCAATACATCACCGAGAAAAACGATCTGGCCAAGCTGAAGGATCTGCCGGCGATTACGCTGGACGGCCATCAGGTTGAAGTCTGCGCCAACATCGGCACCGTGCGCGACGTCGCAGGTGCAGAGCGCAACGGCGCGGAAGGCGTCGGCCTGTATCGTACCGAATTCCTGTTCATGGATCGCGACTCGCTGCCGACCGAAGACGAGCAGTTCCAGGCTTATAAAGCCGTGGCGGAAGCCATGGGCTCGCAGGCCGTGATCGTCCGCACCATGGACATCGGCGGCGACAAAGACCTGCCGTACATGAACCTGCCGAAGGAAGAGAACCCGTTCCTCGGCTGGCGCGCCATCCGCATCGCGATGGACCGCCGTGAAATCCTGCACGCCCAGCTGCGCGCCATCCTGCGCGCCTCGGCGTTCGGCAAACTGCGCATCATGTTCCCGATGATCATCTCCGTGGAAGAAGTGCGCGATCTGAAAGGCGAAATCGAGACGCTGAAGGCGCAGCTGCGCGAAGAAGGCAAGGCGTTTGACGAGAGCATCGAAGTGGGCGTGATGGTGGAAACACCGGCTGCGGCGGTCATCGCTCACCACCTGGCGAAAGAAGTCGACTTCTTTAGTATTGGGACAAACGATCTAACCCAGTATACTCTGGCGGTAGATCGCGGCAACGAGCTGATTTCTCATCTCTATAACCCGATGTCCCCATCAGTGCTTGGCCTGATCAAACAGGTTATTGATGCATCTCACGCGGAAGGCAAGTGGACCGGCATGTGCGGCGAACTGGCTGGCGATGAGCGTGCTACACTGTTGTTATTGGGCATGGGGCTGGATGAGTTCAGCATGAGTGCGATTTCAATCCCGCGCATCAAGAAAATTATTCGTAACACGAATTTCGAAGATGTGAAGGCGTTGGCAGCGCAGGCCTTGGCACAGCCAACGGCACAAGACCTGATGAATTGCGTCAATAAATTCATCGAAGAAAAAACGCTCTGCTAAACTTCCACGACACTGGAACGCCGCCCAATTTAATGCTTAGGAGAAGATCATGGGTTTGTTCGATAAACTGAAATCTCTGGTTTCTGATGACAAGAAAGACACGGGCACTATCGAGATCGTCGCTCCCCTTTCTGGCGAAATCGTCAATATCGAAGATGTGCCGGACGTAGTGTTCGCTGAAAAAATCGTTGGCGACGGTATCGCCATCAAACCGGCCGGCAACAAAATGGTTGCTCCGGTTGACGGCACCATCGGCAAGATTTTCGAAACCAACCATGCATTCTCTATCGAATCCGACAGCGGCATTGAGCTGTTCGTCCACTTCGGCATCGATACCGTAGAACTGAAAGGCGAAGGCTTCAAACGCATCGCCGAAGAAGGCCAGCGCGTCAAGAAAGGCGACGTCGTTATCGAGTTCAACCTGCCACTGCTGGAAGAGAAAGCCAAGTCTACCCTGACGCCGGTCGTTATCTCCAACATGGACGAGATCAAAGAGCTGATCAAACTGTCGGGCAGCGTGACCGTTGGCGAAACCCCGATCATCCGCATCAAGAAGTAAGCGCGGATGAGCAAGAAAAACGGCGCCCTCGGCGCCGTTTTTTTTATCCCCTTCGTCTTTCGAACCGCAGCGCTGTTGGCCGCACGTGCTCACCCCGGTCACTTACCGGAGTAAGCTCCCGGGGATTCCCCCGCTTGCCGCCTAGCTGCAATTCGAAATCCTTTGGGTATGCCGCGGATAATAGACGTTATCGGCGCAGGCAGTTTGAACATGGACAGCGCGCAACCTTCGGAGCGTACACGCAGTACGTGACGAAGGCGAGCACTGCCCTAGTTCAAAATGGCAAGTAAGATAGTCTATTATTGCCAGCGCGGGATACGCAGGGTAATGACCAGCCCCTCTTTGTCGCCGTTGCGCGCCTCAACCTGGCCACCGTGCGCCAACACCACCTTGCGGGTAATCGCCAGCCCCAGGCCGTAACCCTTGCCCGACTGCGCCGACTTCACGCGCACGAACGGATCGAAGATGCTCGACAGCTTCGCCTCTTCGACCCCCGGCCCCTGATCGCTGACGGCGATCTGGAACTGGTTATCGACGCGCGACAGCGCCACCGTCACCCGCTGCCCGTGGATGGAAAAGCGCAGCGCATTGCGCACGATGTTGTCCACCGCTCGCCGCATCAGCTCCGCATTGCCCTTGACGGTATACTCCACGTCCGATTCGGCCTGCAGCACGATATCCACGCCGGGCACCTGCGCCTCGTAGCGCGCATCGCTCACCACCGCATCCACCAGGCCGTACAGATCGAAATACTCTTCGTCCGGCAGGCTGCTGTGTTCGGTACGCGACAGCGCCAGCAGCTCGCCGATCATTTTGTCCAGCCGCCCCGACTCATGTTCGATGCGCTTGAGCGAGGTTTCGACGTTGCCGGCATTCTGCCGCGCCAGGCCGATCGCCAGCTGCAGGCGCGCCAGCGGTGAACGCAGCTCGTGCGAGACGTCGTGCAACAGCTGCTCGCGGGCGCTGACCAACAGCTCCAGGCGTTCGGCCATGGTGTCGAAATCGCGCGCCACGTCGGACAGCTCGTCATGGCGGCGCCGCATCGTCGGAAACAGCCGCACCGAGAGATCGCCCTGCGCCACCCGATCCAGGCCGCCGCGCAGCTGACGCATCGGCCGGGTCAGGTTCCAGGCCAGCACGGCGCTGAACAGCAAACCGCCCAGCCCGCCGACCCACAGCATCGGCGCAGGAATGTTGAAGAAGTGGGAACGCCGCTCCGGCCGATACTCTTCCCGCAGCCCGCGCACGTCATAGCTCAGCCAGTAACCCTGCCCTTCCCCGGTCTGCACCCAGGCGGAAATCGCTTTCGGCATCCGCCGCCCTTCAAACACCGGTTCTTCCGGCGCAGGCGGCGGTTGGGTCATCGGCGTCACCGACAGCAGACGCCGATCGTCCTCCGGCCAGTCGCGCATCAAGGCTTCCAGCGCCGGCATGCCGCCACTGCGCAACTGGGTGGCGGCGGAGGTCAGCTGCAGGCCGATCGCCCGTCGCGCCATGGCGTTCTCCGGCGGCACATAGCGATCGCCATAAAGAGAAAACGCCACCCACAGCGCCTGCGTCATGATGAGAAAGGTCAGCCAAAAGCCGAGTAAAATTTTCCAGAACAGTCTTCCGCGCATGTCAGGTTACCGAATGCGATAGCCGATGCTGCGCACCGTCTCGATGCTGAGCTTACTGCCGGCCAGCGCGCTCAGCTTCTGGCGGATATTGCTGATATGCACGTCCACGCTGCGATCATAGGCCTCGCGCGGGCGCCCCAGCCCCTTCTCGGACAGTTCGTCCTTCGATACCACGCGATCCGGCGCGCGCAGCAATAGCTCCAACAGATTGAATTCCGAAGCGGTCAGATCAAACGCCTTACCGCGCCATTCGCTGCTGCGGGTTGAAGGGTTCAGCGTCAGCTCGCCGAAGCTGATGGCGGCCTCCTCGTCCGCCTCTTGCGGCCGCTCTTCGAAACGGCGCAGCACCGCGCGCAGACGCGCCACCAATTCGCGCGGGTAGCACGGTTTGGGCATGTAATCGTCAGCGCCCATCTCCAGGCCAATCACCCGATCGATGTTGTCGCCTTTGGCGGTCAGCATGATGATCGGCAGCCGGCTCTTTTTACGCACATCGCGCAGCACGTCGATGCCGCTCATGTCCGGCAGCATGATGTCGAGGATCATCGCGGTATAGTCGCCCGACAGCGCGCCCTCAACCCCCGCCTTGCCGGTCAGCACCAGCGTGGCGTCGAAGCCTTCGCCCGTCAGGTATTCGCTCAGCATGGTGCCAAGCTCCAGGTCATCGTCGACCAGTAAAATTTTCATGCCTTGCTCCTTCACCGATTTTCGTTATTTTCCCGCCAATTCCGCCGGCCCGCAGCCGGTTTTACTCAATCCTTACACATCGCTCTTTGCGTCTCGCCACCGTTATTGTGGTCGCTGCCGCGCAATTTCTCTACTTCAGTCATGGCATTGGCGCACGAGCAAGCGGCAGCAACCACGCAAGCGGGGCTGCCGTCTGTCGGAAGGAAAGTGGGAAAGATTCTCCCGACGGAACACACCGCCGGGAAGGAGCGATCAGTCGAACACGCCGGTAGAGAGGTAACGGTCGCCGCGATCGCAGACGATCGCCACCACCACGCTGCCAGGATGGGCCGCCGCGATGCGCAAGGCGCCGGCTACGGCACCGCCGGAGCTGACGCCGCAGAAAATGCCTTCACGCTGCGCCAACTGGCGCATGGTCTGCTCGGCATCGCCCTGTTCGATATCCAACACCTGATCCACCAGCTCCGGGCGGAAAATCCCCGGCAGGTAAGCGGGCGACCAACGGCGAATGCCGGGGATGCTGCTGCCCTCCGCCGGCTGCAGGCCGACGATCTGCACCTGCGGATTCTGGCTCTTCAGGTAACCGCCCACGCCGGTAATGGTGCCGGTGGTGCCCATGCTGGAAACGAAGTGCGTGATGCGCCCTTCGGTCTGGCGCCAGATCTCCGGGCCGGTGGTGGTGAAGTGGGCATAGGGATTGTCGAAATTGTTAAACTGATCCAGCACCTTGCCCTGCCCCTGGCGCTGCATCTCCAGCGCCAGATCGCGCGCCCCTTCCATCCCCTGCTCACGGCTGACCAGGATCAGTTCCGCACCGTAGGCGCGCATCGCCGCCTGCCGCTCCAGGCTCATGTTCTCCGGCATCAGCAGCTTCAGCGCATAGCCTTTCAATGCAGCGATCATCGCCAGTGCAATGCCGGTGTTGCCGCTGGTAGCCTCGATCAGCACGTCGCCGGGCTTGATCTCCCCGCGCAGCTCCGCCTGCTGGATCATCGCCAACGCGGCGCGATCCTTCACCGATCCCGCCGGGTTATTGCCTTCCAGTTTGACCCATACCTCGCTGCCCGCCTGGGCGGCCAGCCGTTGCAGTTGTACCAGCGGGGTATTCCCGATGCATTGTTCGAGCGTTGTCACGATCTTTGCCTGTGTGTTGGTGTGCGTAAAGTAAAAAGGCAACCCCGGGGTTGCCTTAAAGAAAAGGACTGGCTAAAACCTATCAGGCGCTTTTGGCTAACGCAACAGGTTGCAGCAGTTGATCGCCGGCATACAGCCGCGCATTGAGGCTGCCGACGTAATAACGGCCGCCGCGCACCGGCGTGGCGTTGCCTTCCGGCAACACTATGCTTATCGGTTCCTGATGCCAGCCGATCGGCTGCACCGTCAGCTGCCAGAAATGGCCGCGCGGGCTGACTTCCAATACCTGAACCGGCAGTGGGCAGCGCTCGCTGCTCTCGGTCGCCACTTCCATTTCCCACGGGCGCAGGAACAGATCGACGCTGCCCTGGTGCATCGGCTGGAACGACAGCGGCCACTGGTGCGCGCCGACGAACAGCTGGGAGCCGCGAATTTCGCCGTTCAGACGGTTCACTTCCCCCATAAACTCCAGCACGAAACGGCTGGCCGGCTCGCGCATAATCTCCTCCGGCGAGCCAACCTGTTCAATATTGCCTTGGCTCATCACCACGATGCGGTCAGCCACTTCCATCGCCTCTTCCTGATCGTGGGTGACGAATACGCTGGTGAACTTCAGCTCTTCGTGCAGCTGGCGCAGCCAGCGACGCAGCTCTTTACGCACCTGCGCATCCAGCGCGCCAAACGGCTCGTCCAGCAGCAGAATTTGCGGTTCCACCGCCAGGGCGCGCGCCAGCGCCACGCGTTGTTTCTGGCCGCCGGACAGCTGCGACGGGTAGCGATTGGCCAAATGGCCAAGCTGCACCATGTCCAGCAACTGAGTGACTTTCTGTTTGATCGCCGCGGCGTTCGGCCGCTCGCGGCGCGGCAGTACGGTCAGGCCAAAGGCGATATTGTCGAACACCGTCATGTGGCGGAACAGCGCATAGTGCTGAAACACGAAGCCGACACGTCTGTCGCGCGCATGCATGTGGCTGACGTCGGTGCCGTGAAAACCCAGTTTGCCGCCGCTCTGGCTCTCCAGCCCGGCGATGATGCGCAGCAGCGTGGTCTTGCCGGAACCGGATGGCCCAAGCAGCGCCACCATCTCGCCGGAAGCAATATCGAGCGAGATATCGTTCAATACCTTGGTGCGACCGAAGTACTTGTTGATGCCGTTAATCTCAATGCTCATGATTTTCCTCCCGCTCGAGACGCGCGTTTTGACGTTCCAGACGCCACTGCAGCGCACTCTTCAAAAATAGGGTAACGATCGCCATCAGGGTCAACAGCGCGGCGGCGGTAAAGGAACCGACGGTGTTGTAATCCTGCTGCAACAGCTCGACCTGCAGCGGCAGGCTGTAGGTTTCGCCGCGAATCGAACCGGACACCACCGACACCGCGCCGAACTCGCCGATGGCGCGCGCGTTGGTCAGCACCACGCCGTACAGCAGCGCCCAGCGAATGTTGGGCAGCGTCACGCGGCGGAACATCTGCCAACCGGACGCCCCCAGCAGAATGGCGGCCTCATCTTCCTGGCTGCCCTGGCTGAGCATCATCGGCACCAGCTCGCGCACCACGAAAGGACAGGTGACGAAGATAGTCACCAGCACCATGCCCGGCCAGGAGAACATGATCTGGATGTTATGCGCATCCAGCCAGCCGCCCAGCAGGCCGTTGCTGCCGTAAAACAGCAGATAAATCAGCCCCGCCACCACCGGTGAGACGGCGAACGGGATATCGATCAGCGTCAGCAGCAGCTGGCGGCCGGGGAAGGTGAAACGCGTCACCAGCCACGCCAGCAACGTGCCGAACACCAGGTTAAACGGCACGGTAATCAGCGCGATCAAGACCGTCAGCCAAATGGCGTGCAGCATGTCCGGATCGAGCAAATTGCTCCACATCGCGCCGAATCCTTTGGAAAAGGCCTCGGCGAAAATCGACATCATCGGCACCACCAGCAGCAGCACCGAGAACAGCGTACCGATGGCGATCAGCGTCCACTTGCCCCAGTTGACGCGCGGGCGCTCGGCGCCGTTGAAGGCGGAAACATCAGCCATCAGTGCCCTCCTCCCAAACGTCTGCCAAAGCGGCTTTGCAAGACGTTAATGCTGAACAGCAGCAACAGCGACGCCGCCAGGATCACCGAGGCGATGGCGCTAGCCGCCGGGTAATCGAACTCCTGCAAACGCACAAAAATCATCAGCGAAGTCACTTCCGTCTTCCAGGCGATATTGCCGGCGATGAAAATCACCGCGCCGAACTCGCCCAGACTGCGGGTAAAGGAAATGGCGGTGCCGGCCAGCAGCGCTGGCGCCACCTCAGGCAGCACCACGCGGCGAAAACTTTGCCAACGCGTGGCGCCCAGCGTCTCGGCCGCCTCTTCGTATTCCGGCCCCAGCTCTTCCAGCACCGGCTGCACGGTGCGCACCACAAACGGCAGGCTGGTGAACGCCATCGCCACCGCGATCCCAAGCCAGGTGAAGGTGACCTTGATGTCAAAGTGCGCCAGCCACTGGCCGTACCAGCCGGTGGTGGAAAACAGCCCCGCCAGCGTCAGGCCGGCCACCGCCGTCGGCAGCGCGAACGGCAAATCGATCAGACCGTCCAGCAGCGAACGGCCGGGAAAGCGATAACGCGTCAGGATCCAGGCCATCAGCATGCCGAACACCGCGTTGAACAGGCTGGCGACGCCAGCCGCCAGCAGCGTCACTTTATACGCCGCCACCACCTGCGGGTTGGAAATCACTTCCCAGTACTGCGCCAGGCTCATCTGCGCCAACTGCATCACCAGCGCGGTGAGCGGCAGCAGCAGGATCAAACAGGTATAAAACAAGCTGCTGCCGAGGCTGAGGCCAAATCCGGGCAGCACCCGCTTACTGGACGACAACGCTAACATTTACTTGCGCCCTGCCGCTAACAGCTGATCCAGCTCGCCGCCGGTGGCGAAGTGGGTTTTCATCACCTGCGGCCAGCCGCCGAACTGGTCTTCCACCCGGAACAGTTGGGTGTCCGGGAATTGCCCCTTCGCGGCAGCCATCGCTTTCTGGTCATAGACGCGGTAGTAGAAGCTGGTGATCACCTGCTGCGCCGCCGGGCTGTAGAGATAGTTCAGATAGGCTTTGGCCGCCTGTTCGGTGCCGTTGCGCTCGACGTTTTTGTCGACCCAGGCCACCGGGAACTCCGCCAGAATATCGACCGGCGGCACGATCACTTCGTACTTGTCTTCACCGTATTGCTTGCGGATATTGTTCACTTCGGACTCGAAGCTGATCAGCACGTCGCCCAAACCGCGCTCGACGAAGGTGGTGGTCGCGCCGCGGCCGCCGGTATCGAACACCAGCACGTTTTTCAGGAAGCGGGTCATAAAGGCGCGGGTCTTGGCCGCATCGTTGCCGTCAGCCTGGCTGGCGGCGCCCCAGGCGGCCAGATAGGTGTAACGGCCGTTGCCGGAGGTTTTCGGGTTCGGGAACACCAGTTTCACGTCGTCGCGCACCAGATCGTTCCAGGTGTGGATACCCTTCGGGTTGTCCTTGCGCACCAGAAACGCCATGGTGGAATAGAACGGCGAGCTGTTGTTCGGCAGGCGCGCCTGCCAGTCCGCCGGGATCAACTGCCCGCGATCGTGCAGGATCTGCACGTCGGTGACCTGGTTGTACGTCACCACGTCGGCCCGCAGGCCCTGCAGGATCGCCAGCGCCTGCTTCGACGAGCCGGCGTGCGATTGTTTGATGGTCAACTTGTCGTTCGGATGCTGTTGATTCCACTGCTGTTCAAAGCCGGGATTCAGCGCGACGAACAATTCACGGGAAACGTCATAAGAGCTGTTCAGCATTTCCGCCGCCGATGCGGCGCCGCTCGCCAACAGCGCAGCCGCCAGCCAACCTTTCAGCACGAGATTTTTAACCCGGTTTTGTTTCATTCTGCACCTTATCACTGAGTCATTCCTTCAGGCTTTCGCCTTATTGACGACCAGTGTATTTATAACTCGGTGCGGAGCTGTAACGCTTTTATATACCGTTTAGTGATTTACAAGCATCAAACGCTATAAGACAGGGAATGCGAGGCGTTTTCGGGACGGGAAAACGGACCGAAGCCGGACGCGCCGGCTTCGGCGACGGCGTCAAAGTGACAGCAGGCGCGTCAGCGATGGCGCAAAGTAGTAGCTGCCGGTCACTGCACGGCTGAAGCGCAACATCGCGTCACGTTTGCCGTCCAAATCGCCGAACATGCTCAGCAGTTGCTGCTCGATATTGTGCAAGCGCGCGCAATAGGCGATGAAGAACAGGCCGTGCTTGCCGCTGGCGGTGCCGTAAGGCAGGCTCTGGCGCAGAATTTTCAGGCCCTTGCCGTTCTCTTTCAAATCGACGCGGCTGACATGGGAGGTATCCGGGCGCTGATCCGCAGGCAGTTCTTCGCTGTCGTGCTTGGTGCGGCCGATGATCTGCTCCTGCTGCTCGGTGGTAAAGCGCTGCCACTGGCGCAGGTTGTGCTCGTAACGTTGCACCAGCACGTAGCTGCCGCCTGCGTCCTCTTCGCCTTCGGCGATCGTCGCCACTGCCGGGCGCTGATCGCCCTGCGGGTTTTCGGTGCCGTCGATGAAGCCGCTCAGATCGCGCTCTTCCACCCAACGGAAACCGTGGGTTTCTTCTTCAATCTTGATGACGTTGCCGAACGCCGCCAGCGCGGCCTGCGCCAGCGTGAAATTGACGTCGTGACGCAGCGACTGGATGTGGATCAGCATATCGCGCTGGGTGGCCGGCGCCAGCCCTTTGCCGAGCGGCGTGAACGGCTTCAACTCTTTCGCGCCCTGGCCGCTGGAGAGATCGTGCCAGACGTCGTAACCGAAAGCGATCACCGCGCCGAGGCGCGCATCGGGGAACTGCTGCTGCAGCTCGCTCAGGGTCTGACAAAACTGCTTGCAGCCCTGGCGCAAGTCGGCGAATTCGCCCTGTACGCTGGCTTCCATAAAAATGGCGAAACGGCAGTGCTCCAGCAGAATGCCGCTCTGAACCTGTGTCATGTTGTTATCCTCAATACCAAAACCAGGCAACAGGTATGGCGGTTGACGCGCGGGTTCCCTGTTACAAACGCGCGCTATCATACCGCAAGCGCGGGCGATTGCCTTGCAGCAGCGCAAAGAAAATAGGGGTAATGGCTTGAAAAGGCAGGCGCCGCGAACCGGCGCCCGTTGAACGCATTACTGCTGCGGCTTGGCGTGCCAGATGATTTTGCTGACCGTCCAGCTTTTCAGGGTGTCGTCCGGCGGAATGATATCCTGCGCCCCGGCCCACTTGCCACTGAAGATGTAGGTGACGTACTTGCTCTGCTCCGCCACGCACTCCACTTTACCGGCGTCTTCGCCGCTGCCCGGCTTACAAGAGCCGAACGCCTTGCTGTACATATCGCCGAACGGCGTGCCGAGCTTGTTGCCCCACTCCGTCGCCACTTTCGGATCCAGCACGTCCACGCGCTGCAGGCGCCCTTTCGGTTCGCCGGTGATCACCAGTTTCACTTCGTCGCCGGACAGCGCCTGGTAATAAGAGACGATCTGGCCGTTGTTGGTCGCCATGCCGCCGCGCAGGCGGTAGTTGCCGTCCAGCCCGTCATTAATGGCGCTTTCCGACATCGGCGTGCCGGCGTTGAGCTTGCCGACGCCCTTGGCGCCGACCTCCAGGCTGCTGCCGAACCAGTTGAACGGCGACAGGCTGGACCAAGAGAAATTGGACATGCTCGAACAGCCGGTCAGTAACAGCGGAAGCCCTAACAACAGGGGGCGAATATTCATCTCTAGCTCCTTAAACATCAATGGCACGGGGCGGTAACCCGCCCCTGCCGCACTCGGCGTTTTGCTGCATGCCAGCCTCTCACAACGGCCCGCACTACGCCAACGGTTGCCAGCTTGGAGTGCGGAAAATGCGAAAAGTGCCGCACTTCTCGGCAATTAGTCGGCGCGCCCCGCCGGCGCGAAACAGGCTTTCAGACGCGCATTCAGCAACAGATAGCTCAGCGCCAGAGCGTCGAGTAACGCCAACGCCAGCTCCAGCCCCGGCGCATCGCCGTCCTGGCGCCACAGGCTGAACAGCGAGCCGCCGAGCGACGCCAGCAGCGAGACAGCCAGCCCCCAGCGCCAACCGCGCCACAGCCGCGGCCATTGGTGGCGACGGCCGCTCAGCAAAAACGCCAGCGCCGCCGGCAGACCGAGCAGCATGCCGTGCCAAAAGCGTTGGGTATCCGGATAAAACAGCGCCAGCAAGCTTTCGCCCTGCTCACGCGAAACGCCGGCCATCACGAACAATAGCCAAGTGCGCGCCTGCAAAATCAGCACGGCCCAAAATCCCAGCGGCAGCCGCAGCGCGCCGTGCTGGTCGTAATCATCCGGGGAAAACCGGGGTGAGAATGGCTTCAACGATCGTTCCTTGCCAACAGAATAAAGACTACGGCTACAGATGGGCGCCGGCGATGGGAATTTCAATGCGCCGGCTTAAGAAGCTCTTAAGATCGGCGTGTTTTAATCCTTATCACTAAGCAAGCCCCCGATATCAGCGGGATGTGATTTTCAATAACGATAAGGAAGCGCAACATGAAAAAACTGACTCTGGCCGCTCTGATCGCGCTGTGCAGCGCACCGGTACTGGCGCAACAAGGCGGGTTCCTCGATCCGGCCGCGCCGCAGGCGCAAACGCAACCCGCTCCGCAGGGCGGTTTCTCCGGCCCCAGCGCGGCGCTGACCACCGTGGACAAGGTGAAATCGCTGAGCGACGACACCTGGGTGATGCTGCAGGGCAACATCGAGCAGCGCATCGGCGACGAAACCTATACCTTCCGCGACGCCACCGGCACCCTGACGGTCGATATCGATCGCAAACGCTGGAACGGCCAGACCGTTACGCCGAAAGACAAGGTGCAGTTGGAAGGGAAAGTGGATAAAGACTGGAACAGCCTCGAAGTGGACGTGAAAACCGTCAAAAAGCTGCCGTAATGCGATGCGGCGGGCGGGCTATACCGCCGTCCGCCGCTCGATCAATATTCCTGATCTTCGATCAGCCGCTTGCCCAGGCTGGTGATGCCCTGGATTTCGTAGCCGAGCTTCTCGTACATCTCAACCACCGTGTCGTTGTCTTCGCGCACCATAATCTGGATCTTCGGGCAGCCGCGGGCGATCAGCTTCTTCTCCAGACGGTTGATCAACGCATTGGCGATGCCGCGCCCGCGATAGTCGGGATGCACCCCGAGGTAATACGCCGAGCCGCGGTGGCCGTCATAGCCGCCCATCACCGAACCGACCACTTCGCCGCCGACTTCCGCCACCAGGAACAGCTCAGGATCGTGGTTCAGCTTGCGCTCGATGTCCATTTCCGGATCGTTCCAGGGCCGCAGCAGATCGCAGCGCTCCCACAGGGTAATGACTTCTTCAAAGTCGTCTTGTCGAAATACGCGAATTTCCATCGATGTTGGCCGCTGTTAATTAAGGTGTTTATCTGATTATCGCGTGATTATTCACTTACGCAATATCAAACTGCGATTTAGCGCGCTATTTTGCCCGGAAATCGCCGGTAACAGGCGTAATAAATGGAAATAGTTATCGGGTCGATTAATGATTATCAATACGATATAACGTCGCAAAATAGAAACGTCGACGGAGCGTTGCGTAATGAAAAAGCAGGGTAAACAATTCCTCAATTTTAAGCCGCTTGCCGTTTCCCCGACGCGACGCCAACTGTTGCTTTCCGGCCTGGCGGTGGCGCTGTTCGGCGTGAAAAGCCACAGCGCCAAGGCGGAAGGCCTGCTGCGCAATCAGCACAGCAAACCGGCGGCGAAACCGGCCGGCGGCAAAAAGCGGGTGATGATCGATCCCGGCCACGGCGGCATCGACTCCGGCGCGGTCGGCCACGAAGGCTCGCAGGAAAAACACATCGTGCTGGAAATCGCCAACCACGTGCGCCGTTTCCTGCATGAGCACGATCACGTCGAGGCGCGCCTGACGCGCGAAGAAGATGAGTTCATTCCGCTGTTCCAGCGGGTCGAGATCGCCCACCAGCACCAGGCCGACCTGTTCATTTCGATTCACGCCGACGGCTTTACCAGCCCGTCGGCCTCCGGCGCTTCGGTGTTCGCCCTCTCCAACCGCGGCGCCAGCAGCGCCATGGCGCGCTACCTGTCCAACCGTGAAAACGCCGCCGACGACGTGGCGGGCGGCAAGTACAAGGATCAGGACAACTACCTGCAGCAGGTGTTGTTCGATCTGGTGCAAACCGACACCATCAACAACAGCCTGACGCTCGGCCGCCACGTGCTCGGTCAAATTCGCCCGGTGCACCATCTGCACAGCGACAGCACCGAACAGGCGGCGTTCGCGGTGCTGAAATCCCCGTCCATCCCCTCGGTGCTGGTGGAAACCTCGTTCATCACCAACCCGAATGAAGAGCGGCTGCTGGGCACCACCGCGTTTCGCGAGAAAATCGCCCGCGCCATCGCGGACGGCATCGTCAACTTCTTCGACTATTTCGACGCACACCAACGCAAACCCCGCTGATGCCGCGGGCGGCGAATAAGAGTATACTCAGCGCCTTGTTCAGCCAGACGCTATAAAGACCCCGCATGAGTTTACCTAACATCGCTGAAGTAAAATCCTTCCTGCTGGCGCTGCAGGATCACATCTGCGCGCAGCTCGCCCAGGCCGACGGCGGCGCCGTGTTCACCGAAGACCAATGGACGCGTGAAGAAGGCGGCGGTGGCCGCAGCCGCGTGCTGACCAACGGCGCGGTGTTCGAACAGGCAGGTGTCAACTTCTCGCACGTCTCCGGCGCCACCCTGCCGGCCTCGGCGACCGCGCACCGTCCGGAACTGGCCGGACGCAGCTTCCAGGCGATGGGCGTCTCATTGGTTATCCACCCGCTCAGCCCCTACGTGCCCACCAGCCACGCCAACGTGCGCTTCTTCATCGCCGAAAAACCGGGCGAAGCGCCGGTGTGGTGGTTCGGCGGCGGTTTTGACCTGACGCCGTTCTACGGTTTCGCAGAGGATGCCGTGCACTGGCACCGCACCGCGGCCGAGCTGTGCGCGCCGTTCGGTGACGAGGTCTACCCGAAATACAAGCAATGGTGCGACGATTACTTCTTCATCAAGCATCGCAACGAAGCGCGCGGCATCGGCGGCCTGTTCTATGACGATCTGAACACCCCGGATTTCGACCATTGTTTCGCCTTCACCCGCGCGGTGGGCCAGGGCTTCCTCGACGCTTATCTGCCGATCGTCGAAAAACGCAAGGCCTTGACCTGGGGCGAGCGCGAGCGCCAGTTCCAGCTGTATCGCCGCGGCCGCTATGTGGAGTTCAACCTGGTGTGGGATCGCGGCACGCTGTTCGGGCTGCAAACCGGCGGGCGCACCGAGTCCATCCTGATGTCGATGCCGCCGCTGGTGCGTTGGGAATATAACTACCAGCCGGAGGCCGACAGCCCGGAAGCGGCGCTGGCGCGCGATTTCCTGCCGGTGCGCGACTGGCTGCAGGAGTCGAAATGATGCAGATTTGGGTCGATGCGGACGCCTGTCCGAACGTGATCAAAGAGGTGCTGTTCCGCGCCGCCGATCGCACCGCCATCACCGTCACGCTGGTGGCGAACCAGCCATTGCGCACGCCGCCGTCGAAGCACATCCGTTCGCTGCAGGTGGCGGCCGGCTTCGACGTGGCCGATAACGAGATCGTGCGCCGCTGCGAAGCGGGCGATCTGGTGATCACCGCCGACATCCCGCTGGCGGCGGAGGTGATCGAGAAAGGTGCGGTGGCGCTGAACCCGCGCGGCGAACGCTACACGCCGGACACCATCCGCGAGCGCCTCAACATGCGCGATTTTATGGATACCCTGCGCGCCAGCGGCATTCAGACCGGCGGCCCGAACGCCCTGAACCAGCGCGACCGCCAGCAGTTCGCCAACGAGCTGGACAAATGGCTGCTGCAGGCGAAACGGGCGCAGTGACTGCGCCCTGCTCTGCTGCGGTTTAGAAGCGCAACTCCCCCCCGAAGATATAAGTCCGCCCACGGGCGGTGTTGGTCGGCGTGAAATCTTGTGACTGCGAAGGCAGCGAATTCATCTTGTTCAGCGCGTCCGAGTAGTCCTTGTCCATCAGGTTTTGCACGCTGAGCTTCAGCAGCAGATTGCGATTCACCTGATAGGTGCCGTACAGATCGATAATGGTCGGAATATGCGGCGCCGGCTCCTTCATCAACTGTTCGTTTTCATCGAGAGTGGAATCAGGCGACAGGCGCACCGATTTGCCGGTGTATTTCACCACCCCGCCCAGCGTCAATGTCTCGTCCAGCAGGCGCACCCCGCTGTCCAGCGTGAAGTAGAATTCCGGCAGTTCGCTGACATCACCCGCGCCGAACACGTTGCTGGCCTGGTTGGTCGGCTGGGAAGTATGCTCCTTGCTTAACGACAGTTTGGTAAACGCGAAACCGGCGTCGTACAGCGCTTCGATCTCCACACCGCGCATTTTGACCGGTTCGGGGGCGTTGCTGTACATGGTCATGCTGACGTTGACGTCCGCGTTATCCCACTCTTCCTGCGTCGCCTGCGAACGGTTGCACTTCTGGCGGTCTTTACACACCAGGTAGGTTTGGCTGGAGATGTAGTTTTTGATCCTGGTTTCGAAATAGACCGCTTTCAGTTGGAAGCTGTCCTGCTTGAACAACAGATCGTGGGCATTGGCGTTGAACCCGCCCTGCCAGGTCTCCGCTTTTTCGCCCTTGAGGAACGGGTTCATCGACTGGCCGCCGCTGTTGGCGAAGAACACCTCCTGGATATTCGGCCCGCGCATCGACTTGCTGTAGCTGACGAACGGCTGCAGCCACGGCGTCACCTGCGCCGACAGCATGACCGACGGGTTGAAGCCGTGTTCGTTACGGTTGATATTGCCAGCGCCCTGCGGGAAGCACTCTACGCGCTCGTCACAGGCCGGCTTATAGCCGGAGAGGCGATAGGCGGTGTAGTTCAGATCGAAATTCCCCTGCCAGATGCCGTAGTTGGCCTGCAGGCCGCTGTACAGGCTGGAGATATCCTGCTTGCCCGACATTCCCACCGGCATGCTTTCCGCCTGATTGTCATCCGTCACCAAACCGGAGGCCTTTTTCTTATACTCGTTGCGCACCAGCTTGCCGCCGTAGCTGAACGCGAAATCGACGTCCTGCAGGCTGAAAC
>NZ_JVEL01000077.1:0-2176 GCF_001076875.1 Serratia sp. 506_PEND | reverse complement strand
CCCGCAGGGTGAACCGACGGGGCTTTTCTTATACAGTGGTCGCCTGGCCTGTTTTGATTGTTATTTATATTATCGCCATGCACTCATTCCTGATTATCGTCCCTGAAGGGGGCATGCTGTTCGAAGCGGCGGGCATCGCCGATATCCTGATGCAGGCTAATCGCCTGAGCCCTGCCGAGACGCCGCTGTATCAGATCGCGGTCGCCACCACGCAATCTCACCGGGTGGTGCACGGCCTGTCCGGGCTGAGCCTGTTGGCCGATCATCGCCTGGCGGATCTCGATCCGGCCCAGCCGCGCGATACCGTGATCGTCGCCGGCAAGGGGGCGACCGAAGAAGAGGGCGCCCTGGTCGCCGATTGGCTGCGTCGCGCGGCGCCGCAGGCGCGCCGTATCGCTTCGGTTTGCGGCGGGGCTCTGCTGCTGGCCGAAGCCGGGTTGCTGGACGGGCGGCGGGCGACCACCCACTGGCGGCTGGCGGAGACGCTGCAGGCGCGCTTCCCGCGAGTGCAGGTCGAAAACGGCCCAATCTACGTGCAGGACGGGCCGATCTGGACCTCCGGCGGCGTCAGCTCCGGCTTCGATCTGACGCTGGCGCTGGTGGAGGATGATTACGGCTTCGTGCAGGCGCGCGAAGTGGCGCAGGATCTGGTGATGTTTCTGCGTCGCCCCGGCGGGCAGGCGCAGTTCAGCCGCTATCCGCTCAACCAGGCCAAATCGCCGGGGCCGATCCGTGACCTGCAATCCTGGATCCTGGAAAACCTCGCCGACGATCTCAGCGTCGATCGGTTGGCCGAGCGCGTGGCGATGAGCCCGCGCAACTTTACCCGGGTGTTCACCCGCGAGACGGGCATTTCTCCCGCCAAATTCGTCGAAGAGGGGCGGTTGCATACCGCCAGGCAGCGCCTCGAACAGAGCGCGGAAGGCATCGAGCAGATTGCCCTGGCCACCGGCTTCGGCAACGGCCTTAACCTGCGGCGGGTGTTTGAACGCAAACTGCAGCTGACCCCGAGCGAATACCGCGAGCGCTTTCATGCGCGCAATTTGGCGTAAATTGATTGGTAAACGTCATTTACGCCGTTTCTGGTCGGCGCTAGATTTTAGGCAAAGCCCAAAAACGAGGAGTGCATCATGGTGAGAGTAGGCATTAACGGCTTCGGCAGGATCGGGCGCAACGTGCTGCGCGCGGCGCTGGGGCGCAGCGATTTTGAAGTGGTGGCGATCAACGATCTGACGGACAGCAAGACGCTGGCGCACCTGCTGAAATACGACACGCTTTCCGGCACGCTGGCGGCCAGGGTGGAAGCCGGCGACAACCAGCTGCTGCTGGACGGTCGGCCGATTCAGGTGTTTTCGCAGCGCGATCCCGCCGAGATCCCCTGGCGCAGCGCGGGCGTGGACGTGGTGATCGAAGCGACGGGCTTCTTTACCGACAAGGCCAAGGCGGAAGTGCACATCACGCACGGCGGCGCCAAGCGGGTGATTATCTCGGCGCCGGCCAAGAATGACGACATCACGCTGGTGATGGGGGTTAACGATCACCTCTACGATCCGGCTCTGCATAAGGTGGTCAGCAACGGCAGCTGCACCACCAACGGGCTGGCGCCCGCCGCGCAGGTATTGCATCAGGCGTTCGGCATCGAATACGGGTTGATGAATACCACGCATGCCTACACCAACAGCCAGGCGCTGCACGATCAGCCGGAAAAAGATCTGCGCGGCGCGCGGGCGGCGGCGGAATCGATCGTGCCTTACTCCAGCGGTGCGGCCAAGGCGCTCGGCAAGGTGATCCCCGAACTGGACGGCCGCCTGACCGGTTATTCGCTGCGGGTGCCGGTGCCGGTGGTTTCCATCGTCGATCTGACGGTGACGCTGAAACGCCCGGCGACGGTGGAGGAGATCAACGCCGCTTTCCGCGCGGCGGCGGCGTCCGGCCCGCTGAAAGAGATCCTGGGGTACAGCGATGAACCGCTGGTGTCGAGCGACTATCGGGGTGATGCGCGTTCGTCGATCATCGACGGCCTGTCCACGCTGGTGATCGGCGGCAACCTGGTAAAAGTGCTCGCCTGGTATGACAACGAGTGGGGCTTCTCCAACCGCTTGGTCGATCTGGCGCTGCTGATGGAACAACGCGGGCTGTAAACGCCCAACAGCAAAAAGCCCGCTTAAGTTTCCTT
>NZ_JVEL01000076.1:0-1266 GCF_001076875.1 Serratia sp. 506_PEND | reverse complement strand
CGGATGTATTCGTCCATATCGGTTTTCAGGTTGTCGGACTTGGTGCCGAAGATGGCCTGCACGCCGGAGCCAGCGACGACTACGCCGGCTGCGCCCAGTTTCTTCAGGCCCGCCTGGTCGACTTTGGACACGTCGGCCACGCTGACGCGCAGACGGGTGATACAAGCATCCAGGTTAGTGATGTTTTCTTTACCGCCGAAGGCCTGAACCAGCGCCGCGGACATTTCGGAACCGCCCTGCGCAGTCTGCTCGGCAGCGGTGTCTTCACGGCCCGGAGTTTTCAGATCCAGCTTGGCGATCAGCACGCGGAAGATGGTGTAGTACACCAGACCGTAGACGATGCCGACGATTGGGAACAGCCAGATTTTGCTGCTGTTGCCGCTCAGTACGATAAAGTCGATCAGGCCGTGCGAGAAGCTGGTGCCGTCACGCATGCCCAACAGGATGCAGATTGGGAACGCCAGGCCGGCCAGGATAGCGTGGATCACGTACAGGATCGGCGCAACGAACATGAAGGAGAACTCGATCGGCTCGGTGATACCGGTCAGGAACGAGGTCAGCGCGGCGGAGATCATGATGCCGCCGACTTTCGCGCGGTTTTCCGGCTTGGCCGAGTGCCAGATGGCGATGGCCGCAGCAGGCAGACCGTACATTTTGAACAGGAAGCCGCCGGACAGTTTGCCCGCGGTCGGGTCGCCCGCCATGTAGCGAGGGATGTCGCCGTGGAACACCTGGCCCGCCGCGTTGGTGAATTCACCGATTTGCATTTGGAACGGCACGTTCCAGATGTGGTGCAGACCGAACGGCACCAGAGCACGCTCAACCACGCCGTAAATGCCGAAGGCCACGACCGGGTTCTGATAAGCCGCCCACTGCGAGAAGGTCTGGATAGCCGTACCGATCGGCGGCCAGATGAAGGACAGCACTACGCCCAGAACGATCGCCGCCAGACCGGAAATGATCGGCACGAAACGCTTACCGGCAAAGAAGCCCAGGTATTCCGGCAGTTGAATGCGGAAGAAGCGGTTGAACATATAGGCCGCGATGGCGCCGGAGATAATCCCCCCGAGCACGCCGGTATCCGCCAGGTGTTTGGCCGCAATCTCTTCAGCCGGCAGGTGCAGCACCAGCGGCGCAACCACCGCCATGGTTTTCACCATGATGCCGTAGGCCACCACCGCCGCCAGCGCGGAAACGCCGTCGTTGTTGGTGAAGCCCAGAGCGACGCCGATGGCGAAAATCAGCGGCATATTGGCGAAGACCGAA
>NZ_JVEL01000075.1:0-4548 GCF_001076875.1 Serratia sp. 506_PEND | reverse complement strand
ACCGCTTCCCGCCGTTTGCCGGCTTCAAGGACGTAGAGAGCAGCAGCTACTACGGCAAAGGTTACCAGGACGTCGAGCACCGCACGCCGAGCATCAAAAACGCTCACCGTCTGCTGGGCTGGCAGCCGACCATCGAGATGAAGCAAACCGTCGCCGATACGCTGGACTACTTCCTGCGCACTACCGTTCAGGAAGGGAACGGTGCATGAAGAAAGTCGGTCTGCGGGTTGATGTAGATACCTTCAGCGGCACCCGTGAAGGGGTGCCGCAGTTGCTGGACCTGTTCGAAAAGTACGACATTCAGGCCAGCTTCTTCTTCAGCGTGGGACCGGACAACATGGGGCGCCATCTTTGGCGCCTTTTGCGTCCGAAATTTCTGTGGAAAATGCTGCGTTCGAACGCCGCCTCGCTGTACGGCCTGGATATTCTGCTGGCCGGCACCGCCTGGCCGGGGCGCAATATTTCGCGCGCGTTGGGGCCGCTGATGAAGCGCACCGCCGAAGCTGGCCATGAAGTCGGGCTGCACGCCTGGGATCACCAGGGCTGGCAGGCCAAGGTCGGCAAGTGGAGCGAGGCGCAGCTGACCGAGCAGGTGCAGCGGGGCGTCGACGCCCTGAGCGCCTGCACCGGCCAGCCGGTGAAATGCTCCGCCGTGGCGGGCTGGCGCGCCGATACGCGCGTGCTGGAGGTCAAGCAGCGCTTCGGCTTCCATTACAACAGCGATTGCCGCGGCACCCATCCGTTTCGTCCGGTGCTGAGCGATGGGCGTCACGGTACGGTGCAGATCCCGGTCACGTTGCCGACCTTTGACGAAGTGATCGGCAGCGAAGTCAGCATGGCCGACTTCAACGACTACATTCTGCGCGCCATCGAGAACGATCGCGGCGTGCCGGTGTACACCATTCACACCGAAGTGGAAGGCATGTCGCAAGCGGCGATGTTCGAACAGTTATTGCAACGCGCACAGCGGCAGGGCATCGAATTCTGTCCGCTGAGCGCGCTGTTACCGCAAGATTTGGCGTCACTGCCGTTGGGCCGCATCAAGCGCGCTCCTTTCCCCGGCCGCGAAGGTTGGCTGGGCTGTCAAACCGATGTGAAGGACGTTACATGAAGGCGCTAAAAGGATCCTGGGCCATTCTGCTGGCCGTTTTTTTTGCTCTGGTTTACCTGATCCCGCTTAACGGCCGCCTGCTGTGGCAGCCGGATGAAACGCGTTATGCCGAGATCAGCCGTGAAATGCTGCAACGCGGTGATTGGGTGGTGCCGCATCTGCTGGGGCTGCGTTATTTCGAGAAGCCGGTAGCGGGTTACTGGTTCAATAACATCAGCCAGTGGCTGTTTGGCGAAAACAACTTTGCGGTGCGCTTCGGCTCGGTGTTCAGCACCGGCATGACCGCATTGCTGGTGTTCGCGCTGGCGATGCTGATGTGGCGCAATGCGCGCCGCGCCAGCCTGGCGATGTTGATGTTCCTGTCGATGGTGCTGGTGTTCAGCATCGGCACTTACAGCGTGTTGGATCCGATGATTTCGCTGTGGTTGGCGGCGGCGATGGTCAGCTATTACCTGACGCTGCAGGCCTCCTCGGTCAAGGGCAAGCTGGGCGCTTACGCATTGCTGGGCTTGGCCTGTGGCATGGGCTTTATGACCAAGGGCTTCCTGGCGCTGGCGGTGCCGGTGATCGCGGTGATCCCGATCGTCATTCAGCAACGCCGCATCAAGGATCTGCTGTGCTATGGCCCGGTGGCGATCGTGACCGCTACGCTGCTCAGCCTGCCGTGGGCGCTGGCTATCGCGCAACGCGAACCCGATTTCTGGAATTATTTCTTCTGGGTCGAACATATTCAGCGTTTCGCCGAAGATAATGCTCAACACAAGGCGCCGTTCTGGTATTACCTGCCGGTTCTGCTGGCGGCGGTGCTGCCTTGGCTGGCGCTGCTGCCCGGCGCGCTGCTCAAAGGTTGGCGCGAGCGCGTACAGCGTCCGGAGCTGTTCTTCCTGCTGAGCTGGGCGCTGATGCCGCTGATCTTCTTCAGCATCGCCAAAGGCAAGCTGCCGACCTACATTCTGCCGTGCATGGCGCCGCTGGCGCTGCTGATGACCGCCTATGCGGAAGACTATGCCGCCACGCTGCGCGCCAAGCTGTTCAAGGCCAATGCCTGGTTGAACGGCCTGTTCGGGCTGATTGGCATCGTGGCGCTGGTGGTGTTGAGCTCCGGTCTGCTGCCGAAAGCGCATCTGTTTACTCCCCAGGAGTGGCCGAAAGTGGTGCTCGGCCTGATCGCCTTCGGCGGCTGGCTGCTGTTCGCATTGGTTTCTGCGCGCGATAACGGCCGCCAATGGCGCTGGGCGGCGGCTTGCCCGGTGCTGCTGTGCCTGGTGATCGGTTACGCCATTCCGCAACAGGTGACCGATTCCAAACTGCCGCAAAACTTCGCCCGCGCCACGATGGCCGAACTGAGCGACAGCCGCTATGTGTTGAGCGACAGCGTCGGATTGGCGGCCGGCCTGGCCTGGGAACTGAAGCGCAGCGACGTGCTGATGTACAGCCAGAAAGGCGAGGTGGCCTATGGTCTTGAGTACCCGGACGCCAAGGGGCACCTGATCAGCGATGCCGACTTCCCGCAGTGGCTGGCGCAGGCGCGCAAGCAGGGCAATGTGTCGCTGGTGTTGCAGCTGTCCCGTGATGAAGCGCTGCCGCAGGAGCTGCCGGTCGCAGACAAGGTGGATCGTATGAACCGCCTGGTGCTGATGTGGTATAAACAGCAACCATGATCGGTTTTTTGTTGGTGATAGTGGTCAGTCTGCTCACCTGTGGTGGGCAGCTGTGCCAGAAACAGGCGGCGCACTGCTGGGAACGGGCAGACGAGGCGCGGCTGAAACAGACGCTGCGCTGGTTGGCGCTGGCGGTGTTGCTGTTGGGGCTGGGCATGGCGGTGTGGCTCAATGTGTTGCAACGCCTGCCGCTCAGCCTGGCTTACCCGATGCTCAGTCTGAACTTCGTGATGGTGACGCTGGCGGCGCGCTGGCTGTTTCATGAGCCGACGACCGTTCGCCACTGGTGCGGCGTGGCGTCGATTATGCTGGGGATCCTGCTGATGAGCGTGCATTCATGAAGGGCTATGCCTGGGGCGCCGCCAGCGTACTGCTGGTGACGCTGGCGCAGTTGCTGATGAAGTGGGGCATGGTGCAGATCCCGCTGATGTCGTTCGCCGACGTCTCGTTGGCGCTGATCGGCGACAACGGGTTGCCGCTGCTGGCGGTGGGCGGCGGCATCTTCGGTTATGCGCTGTCGATGCTGTGTTGGTTCTTTGCGCTGCGCCATCTGCCGTTAAACCGCGCTTATCCTCTGCTGAGCGTCAGCTATGCGCTGGTTTACCTGGCGGCGGTGATCCTGCCGTGGTTTAACGAGTCCGCTACGCTGCTGAAAACGTTGGGCACGCTGTTTATTCTGTTCGGCGTCTGGCTGATTAACAGCAAACCCGAGACAAAATCGCCGGAATAGCGCCAAAACCGGCGATCCCGCCATTATCTCCCTTATGGCGCTTGCCTTTTTCATCGTGCGGGAGATAAATTAACGCCAAATGGCGCTCTCCTTACGTGATGCCGGCTTTGCCTCGCAGGCGGTGGTGTACCGGATGGCATAATGCGGCGACGTGTTCAATGAAGGGATATTATGCGGATGCGTGTGTGGTTTTTATTAGCCAGTTTGATCCTCGCCGGGTGTAGCAGCCATGCGCCGCCGCCCAGCGGCCGCCTGGCGGACTCTATCGTGGTGGTGGCCCAGCTCAACGAACAGTTGCGCCAGTGGTACGGCACGCCATACCGTTACGGTGGTCTGGATCGCGGCGGCGTAGATTGTTCCGGCTTTGTTTACCGCACGTTCCGCGATCGTTTCGACATGCAACTGCCGCGTTCGACCGAAGAACAGACCTCCCTGGGCACCAAGGTTTCACGCGATGAGCTGATGCCGGGCGATCTGGTGTTTTTCAAAACCGGCGGCGGTGAGAACGGCCTGCACGTCGGCATTTACGATACCAACGACCAATTTATCCACGCGTCGACCAGCCGCGGGGTGATCCGCTCCTCGCTCGATAACGTCTACTGGAAGCGGGTGTACTGGCAGGCGCGACGCATTTAGCCTTAACCCGTTGATTTGGTGTATCATGGCGGCATCTCGTGTTTTGAACGGTGCCTGCCATGAACAGCCTGCGTTTACTGATCTCCGACTCCTACGATCCCTGGTTCAACCTGGCGGTGGAAGAGTGCATCTTCCGCGAAATGACCACGCAAAAGATTCTCTTCCTGTGGCGCAATGCCGAAACGGTGGTGATTGGCCAGTCGCAAAACCCCTGGAAAGAGTGCAATACCCGGCGTATGGAGCAGGACGGCATTCGGTTGGCGCGGCGCAGCAGCGGCGGCGGGGCGGTATTTCACGATCTGGGCAATACCTGCTTCACCTTTATGGCCGGCAAACCGGGCTACGACAAGAGCGTCTCGACCGACATCATTCTGCAAGCGCTGCGGCAGTTGGGCGTCACAGCCGGCGCG
>NZ_JVEL01000074.1:0-1814 GCF_001076875.1 Serratia sp. 506_PEND | reverse complement strand
GGCACGGCGATATCACGCAGCGGGTGCAGCGCGTGTTCGCCGCCATTGTCGATCAGAACGAATCTGGCGCCGCAATCTTGCAGCATGTGGCGCAGACGGTCTTGCGGATAGTCGGGATCGAGCGGTACATAGGCGGCGCCCGCCTTCAGGATGGCGTACAGGGCAATCACCATATCCGGGCTGCGGTTGACGCATAACGCGATGCGATCGTCAGGCTGTAATCCCTGCAGCCTGAGAAAGGCAGCCAATCGATTCGCCCGCTGATTCAGCTGTTGATAACTGATCTCGTGGTCTTCGTAGCACAGCGCCGGCGCTTCTGGCGTCAGCGCGGCCTGCCGTTCCAGGAATTGATGTACGCCTTGCGGCATGTCTGCCCATGTTTGTCGGGTTTCATTCCATTGATGGAAGATTTGCTGTCTTTCCTGCGGCAACAGCAGCGGCAACTGCCCCAGCGGCAGCGCAGGATCGCCGTCCAGTAGGGTGTTCAGCAGGTGCAGTATGCGGGCGGCGATGCGTTCACCGTCTTCCTGACTGAACCAGGCCTGATTGAAGTTGAACTCCAGCAGCGGGTCGTCGCCCGGATGGTAATGGCGCAGGTAGACGCCGAGGGGCAGCTGTTCCTGACCGTGGTGCAGGTTTTCAACCTTGAACTGGCTGCCCTCCAGTTCGATGTCGGTCGGAAAAACCTCCAGCGAAAAGCTGATGTCGAACAGCTGGCGCCGCTCCTGCTGATGCAGGTTCAACTGGCGGTTGAGTTCGGCAATGGGAAAACGCTGGTGACGATAACACTGGCGCAGCTCGCTGCCGATTTGTCGCAGTAAGTGGCCGAAGGACTGCTGTGAATCGACCGTGATGCGCAGTGGGATCATCGAGGAAAACATGCCCAAAGTTTGCTTATGTTCGGCGGTACTGCGGTTATGTACCGGCACGCCCAGCGTGAATTGATCGGTTTGCCAAATCCGGGCGAACCAGGTGGCCAGCAAAGCGCTAAAAAAATGCATGGCAGAACCGCCTTGTGCGGCGGCGTATTGTTCCAACTGAAGGAAACGCTCGCGTGGCAACCGCTTGATTATCTGATGGCTGGGGTAGGTTTGTTGCTCACAGTGATTTTGGCGGCGTTCCAGCATGGAGGGGGGCGCGTCGATGAAACGCTTCAACCAGAAATCACGATCGCGCTCGTAGCGTGGGGACTGCTGATAGGCGCGATCGCTGATGACGAAGTCTTGGTAACGCGAGCGGGGGGCTTCGTTTTTTATCCCTGCTTTTAATTGTTTATAGCGCTCCATGATCATTTTGCTCAGCAGGGAAATTGAGGTGCCGTCCGCAATCAGATGATGGGAAGCAAGCAGCCATAGCGTGCTGGATCCGCTGACTTTGGCCAGGTGGCAGCGCCAAAGCAGGCTGTCATACAGTGAGTAAGGCTGCAGGAATTGAGAACGAAGGTGTGTTTCTGCCAGGCTGATGGCATCTTGCCTCTGCGAAAAATCATGGTAATGCAGGTCGATATAGGCCCGGTCGCAGGTTTCCTGGGTAATGCCTTGCGGCGTTTCTTTCAGCGTGGTTTGCAACGCATCATGTTGTTGCTGTATTTGCCGTATGGCTTCTTGAAAAAGCGGTAGCGAAATCTCGCGCTCTACGCGCCATAAACACCCAACGTTATATAAGGGGATATCGGGGTTTAAAGATTGGTCTAGCCACACGGCTTGTTGCACGGTCGTCAGGGAATAAGCGGACACGGAACCACCTCCACAAATGAGGAATGAATCGAATTAAATAAAGTGAGTCGCAGCCAAGCACTCGAACATTATAAAAGG
>NZ_JVEL01000073.1:0-14229 GCF_001076875.1 Serratia sp. 506_PEND | reverse complement strand
TTTAAAACATCTTAATTTGAATTATTAATATATTAGACAAAAAAATCGCCGCTCCCTATCATTTTGTTATCTGCAAAGTATCTGTTTATCTCCCCGAAGTTCGGTAAGGAAACGCTGTGACAACCCCTGTGCGTTCTGCGGCCGCGATGCCATCGACGCTGGCCGCCAACGATGACGCGGCCGCTGCGCCAAAAGTAAAACGCTCCACCCTCAACAACAAACTCCCCTATATCGAACGCGGCACGCCGCAGTTTATGCGCGTAACGCTGGCGCTGTTTTCCGCCGGGCTGGCGACCTTCGCGTTGCTTTACTGCGTGCAGCCGATCCTGCCGGTGCTGTCGCAAGATTTCGGCGTCTCGCCGGCCGAAAGCAGCCTGTCGCTCTCGGTCTCTACCGGCCTGCTGGCGATCGGCCTGATGTTCACCGGGCCGCTGTCCGACGCCATCGGCCGCAAGTCGGTGATGGTGGTGGCGCTGTTGCTGGCGGCAGTCTGCACGCTGATTTGCGCCTTTATGACCAGCTGGCACGGCATTTTGCTGATGCGCGCGCTGATCGGCCTGTCGCTGAGCGGCGTGGCGGCGGTCGGCATGACCTATCTCAGCGAAGAGATCCATCCGAGCTTCGTCGCCTTCTCGATGGGGCTGTATATCAGCGGCAACTCGATCGGCGGCATGAGCGGCCGCCTGGTGACCGGGGTGTTGACCGATTTCTTTTCCTGGCGCGTATCGCTTGGCGTCATCGGCCTGTTCGCCCTCGCCGCCGCCTGCATGTTCTGGCGTATCCTGCCTGCCTCGCGGCATTTTCGCGCCAGCTCGCTGCGCCCGCGCACCCTGCTGATCAACTTCAAACTGCATTGGCACGATAAGGGGCTGCCGCTGCTGTTCGCGGAGGGTTTCCTGCTGATGGGCAGCTTCGTCACCCTGTTCAACTACATCGGTTATCGCCTGCTGGCGGATCCTTATCACCTGAGCCAGGCGGTGGTCGGCCTGCTGTCGGTGGTGTACCTCACCGGTTCCTACAGCTCGCCCAAGGCCGGCGCGCTCACCTCACGCTTCGGACGTGGCCCGGTGCTGCTGGCGTCGATCGTGATTATGCTGATCGGGATCCTGATTACCGCGCTGCCGCAGGTGCCGGCGATCTTTATCGGCATGATGCTGTTCACCGCCGGTTTCTTCGCCGCCCACTCGGTGGCCAGCAGCTGGATTGGCCGCCGCGCGCGCCGCGCCAAAGGCCAGGCGTCGTCGCTGTATCTGTTCTGCTATTACGTCGGCTCCAGCGTGGCCGGCACCCTCGGCGGCGTGTTCTGGCACAGCTTCGGCTGGAATGGCGTGGCGGCGTTCATCAGCCTGATGCTGTTGCTGGCGCTGCTGGTGGTGCATTACCTGAAACGCCTGCCGGAAGCGGCCCGTCTCTGAAAAGAAAAAGCCGCGGCGACTTGCCGCGGCTCGTCATGCCGGAGCCTGTGATTATTGACCGGTTTTCCAGCGGGTGCGCAGGTACTTCACGGCCTTATCCGTTTGCGGCTCGGTCAGATAACGTTGCCGGAACAGGATGGTTCCCCCCATCCCCGGCAGGCTCTCGTTGAGATCCAACTGCCTTTTCAGCTCGGGAACGCCGCCGTCGACGGTCCAGGCCGGCTCGCTGGCCGATGGCGTGCCCACTTTATACAGCGCCACCCCGGCATAAAGCCGAACCGGCGTGCCTTTCACCACCTCGGCCCACCAGTTGGCCAGCACGTCGTAGCGGACAATTTCACGATCAAAAGGCCAATACAGCTGCGGTGCGATGTAGTCGAGCAGCCCCAGCTTGACCCACTGGCGCGTATCGGCATAGGCCGTATCGTACGACGGCGCGCCGGCCCGCGTCGCCGAGCCGGCAGGATCGTCCGCTTGGTTTCGCCATACGCCCGCCGGGCTGACGCCAAACGCGACCGCGGGCTTCAACGCTTTGACGGTGGCGGAAACCTGTTTTATCAATTGCAGCGTATTGTCTCTTCGCCAGGCGGCTTTGTCTGCAAACCCTTGGCCGTATTCGCGATACGTCCTTTCATCATCCAGCGGCGATTGCGGCGTTTCGTAATAGAAATAATCGTCAAACTGAATGCCGTCGACATCATAGTTTTTGACGACTTCAGCCACCACGCCGGTGATCCAGTTGCGCACGTCGGGCAGACCAGGATCGAGCACGAAGCGATCGCTGGCGGTGCGTATCCAGTCGGGATGCAGCGCATAGACGCTGGCCGGCGGCGACTGCAGCGTATGATTAAGTGCATCTATCGTTTGCTGTCGGGTATTCATGGAAACCCGATAAGGGTTCAGCCAGGCGTGGACCTTGATGCCGCGCCGGTGCGCTTCTGTCAGCATAAAGGCCAGCGGATCATAACCGGGATCCTGGCCCACGGTGCCGGTCAATACCTCCGACCAGGGCAAGATGTCAGAACGCCACAGGGCCGTTCCGTCCGGTTTAACCTGAAAATACACCGTGTTAATCCCGGTTTTCACCATGTCGTCCAACGCGTCCGTCAGCCCCTGCTTCTGCAGGCGCACCCGCTCTTGCGGGGATTCCGCTTTCAGCGAGGCCGCCGGCGGCCAGTCCAATCCAATGACCGTGGACAGCCAGATGCCCCGCATCGGTGTAACCGGCGGTGTCGGCCGCGAGGGCTTCTCCGGTTCGGGGGGCTTGGCGCATCCGCCCACGCCCAGCATGGCGGCCATCAACAGCCATCCGCCTAATTTTGTTGCGCCTGTCGGCATCAGTATTCTCCTTCCGTGAGTGACGGTTATCCCATGTCGCGGCGTGCGGAGCAAGAAACCGCCCGCTTTCTCAACGCTAGCAAGCTGCCGGCGTCGCCCTTTCTGACGACGCCGGTACTTGTCCCATTACCAGCTCAGCCCCGTCCCGCGAGGGAACGCCACCTTGCCGGTATTGGTTTGCTCATCGTAGTCGTGCCAGGTGTTGACCGGCAGTTTTCCGTGCGGTGTGATTTTACCCGTCAGCACCTGCGCCAGCGATACCATCGAGTGACCGCGCCATACGCCGCCGTCATAGCCGTAATAGGAATAGGTAGCGACAGCTGCCTCCACCTCTGCGGCATAGTTCACGATATCGTAAGGTGCGCGCAGTGAGAGATGAACGCGCTTTTTTCCCTGCTCGGCGGCGTATTTCAGCCAGCCTGGATAAGGACTGGTATCATTAGCCGCCCCGGTTGCGGAGGTCACGACCCCATCCTGCTCGGCAGGCGTAAAGCGGGTTGAGAGGGTTCCGAGCAAGAACACGTCGCAGCCGGCAATATGTTCCCTGACCTGGGCGTCGCTCAGTTCCGTTTCCTTCGCGGCCACGACGTTCTGATAGCCCTCCTGCGCCATCACGTTCGCAATGCCGTTGGCCTGCTCGCCCCACGGCGTCAGAATAAAGTAGCGCAGCGCCTTGTCCTTTAGCGGCAGCAGACATTGACGGTTGATAACCACGGTAATGGAACGATCGGCGATGCGCTTTTCCAGCTTGTGCGCTGACGACGCAACGTCGTTGGAACAAGGTTTATCGCTATGGCCCATCAGGCCATGGCGTAATTTCAGGCGCAAAATGCGCTCGACCGAGGCATCGATATCAGCCTCGCTGAGATGCCCGGTTTTCACCCGCTCCGCAATGTAGCGGATAAGCTCGGGCAGCAGGCTCGCCTGCGCCGGCGAGGCGATGCTGACAGGCATCAGAGCAATATCCACCCCGGCGCTAAAGACGTTTTCAGCCGCCGCTTGCTGGCTGAAATGCTCGGCAATCGCGCCCATATCCAGCGCGTCTGAAATCGTTACGCCGGCATAACCCAGCTCATTGCGCAGGATCTGGGTCTGGATTTCGCGCGACATGGTGGCCGGCACCGTGATTTTATCACCGTTGCGGGTGTCGATCTGGCTGTTATCCAGTGCGGGGTACTGAATATGCGCAGTCATCACCATGTCCGGCGCCACGCAGCGGTCAATGGCCTGTTTGTAAGGCGCGATATCGATGGCAAAGGCCTCTTCCCGCGTACGATCGACGCGCGGCAAACCGGTATGCGAGTCGGTGGAGGTGCTGCCATGGCCGGGGAAGTGTTTGTACGCGGTGATCAGCCCTTGCTGCTTCATTCCCGCCACCATTTTCTCGGCCAGGCGGGCAACGGTGTTCTTATCATCGCTGAAGGCGCGAACGTTAATCACCGGGTTGAACGGGTTGGTGTTGACGTCCACGACCGGGGCAAAGTTGGTATTGATATGCAACGCGCGCATATCCTGGGCCATCAGTTTGCCCTGTTCAACGGCGAGCTGTTTATCCGCGCCGCCCTCAATCGCCGCCGCCAGCGCCATATTGCCGGGGAATGAGGCGTAGTCGCCGCGCGGCAGCCGGAAAACGTTACCGCCTTCGTTATCCGTGCCAATAAACAAACGAACGCCGGCGTGCGTTTTCATCGCGGCATACCAGGCCGTCAGCGTTTTGATCTGCTGCTTGTCTTTCAGATTATTGGCAAACAGGATCACCCCACCTATGTGGTTATCGGTGATCAGCTTGCCAATGGCTGCATCGGGAACGGTCATATCCTGATTGCTGCTACCGTTCTGATCCCAGTAGCGAAAATCCAGCATGATTTTTTGCCCGATCTTCTCTTCCAGCGTCATGTTTTTGACTTTCTGTTTAATATCCACCGTAAACCTCCGTTTAAAGCACCCGTTAATGACAGAAGAAAAGATAACCCGAGGGGCTCATAGCGTCCTGCCATTCTGTTTGTTCCAGCGATTGGACAACGGCAAACAAGAAATGGACTAAACAAAAAATAAACGAGCGAGAGAATTCCCCCTGCTGCCCGCCCTATTTCCCCTGGCAAGCTGGGCGGGCAGTTTAGCCGAGTATTGCCCCATTGCCGATGTTGCCCCCAGTCGGCCACTCTTTTATAGTATGTTGTAACTAATATGGAGGTGAGCGATGAGCAGATACGATGTGATTGGCCGAATGAACGCCTGCTTTAACGAGCTGGAGCAGGCGCTCGGCGCGTTGCAGCAGCAGATCGCCCCGCTGCGGTTGCTGGCGGCGCGGGTGTTCAGCCTGCCGGAGGTTGAAAAAGGCCAGGAACATCAGGCGATTTCGCATATCGCGGTCGAGCAGCATGTGGGGCAAGCGGCGCGCGATCTGGCGCTGGAACACTATCAACGGTTGTTCATCCACCATAACCGGGAGAATGTCAGCAGCAAGGCCGCCGTGCGCCTGCCCGGCGTCATCTGTTTGGCGGTGGAGCAACCGGAATATCAGACGTTGCAGACGCAGTTAGCGCTGATCAACCGCCTGAAGAGCGAACTGGAGCAGATTATCACCGTCGATTCCGGTCTGGCGCCGGAGCAGCGTTTCGAGTTCGTGCACACCCATCTGCACGGGCTGATTACCCTCAGCGCCTACCGCACCCTCACCGCCCTGACCAATCCCGACTCCGTGCGTTTCGGCTGGGCCAACAAGCACATCATCAAAAACGTCAAGCGGGACGACATTCTGGCGCAGCTGGAGAAAAGCCTGAAAGCCGGCCGCGCGGTGCCGCCGCACAGCCGTGAACAGTGGGCCGCCTTGGTCAGCCGCGAAATAGACGATGTCAGCCGCCTGCCACAGCATGCGACGCTGAAAATCAAGCGGCCGGTAAAAGTGCAGCCGATCGCCCGGGTGTGGTATCAGCAGCAGCAAAAACAGGTGCAACACCCCTGCCCGCTGCCGCTGATCGCCCTGTGTCAGGTTGAAAACGGCGCTGCGGTGCCGAAGATTGGCGAACTGCTCAACTACGACGCCGACGCGGTGAAACACCGTTACAAACCCGACGCCAGGCCGCTGCGGCTGCTGGTGCCGCGCTTGCACCTGTATGCCGACGACGCTACTCGCTGAGGGCATACACCCGCAGGCGATGGCCGTCCGGATCCCGCGCCACGAAGGAGTAACCGAATTCCATCTCGGTCGGCGTTTGCTCGATAGGCAGCCCGAGTTCGCGCCACTGGTTATAGCGCGCCTCGACCTCTTGCGGATCCTGGCACAAGAAGCCCAGCTCACCGCCGCCGCCGGTCAACGTGGCGGCGGGTTTTACCCCCTGTTTGGCCCACATCCCCAGCTTGAAGCCGTTGCTGAGTACGAACAGGGCGAAGCCGGGAGAAAGTTCCACCGGCGCCTGCCCCAGTAAACGTTGATAAAAGGCGGCGCTGTTGAGCGGGTTGTCGACGTAAAGCAGGGTCATGCTGGGAAGGGTCATCGGTCTGTCCTCTGGATGATGGGAACCGGTCGGTTCCCGATAGGCACAGACTAAGGCGCGCGACTGACAGTTTATGGCAGCAGCGTGCCGCTATTGCTCCGCAATGCCCTCGCTGAGGCGCCACTCTTTCAGCAGCCGCCGCCGGCCACGCGGATAGCGCTGTTCCAACGGCGTGGCGGCCTGGATGCGATCGAGGCGAAAATGGCGAAAGGCCTGACGCAGCTCGCACCAGGCGACCAACATCTGAAACTGATCGAAAAAGCCCAGCGCAAAGGGCCACAGCAGGCGTTCGCTGCGCTGCCCCGCCAGATCGAGGTAGTCGATATGCAGTTTGCGCTCGCGGCGGATGGTGTCACGGATCAGCACCCGCATCTCATCCGCCACCGGCGGCGCCTGAACCGGCGCGATAAGCAGCGTATTGGCCTCCAGCTCCTCCCGCAGCGTCGGCGGCAGCACCGCGGCGATCTTGGCCAGCGCCTGGCCCGCTGCGCTCGCCAATTGGCTGTCGCCGCGGCGGCTGACCCAGCGCATCCCCAGCACCAGCGCTTCTGTCTCCGCCGGCGAGAACATCAGCGGCGGCAGCATAAAGCCGGGGCGCAGCACATAGCCGACGCCCGCCTCACCGGCGATCTCCGCCCCCTGCTGCTGCAGCGTGGCGATATCGCGGTACAGGGTGCGCATGCTGATGCCCAGCGTCTGCGCCAGCGCATGGCCCGCCACCGGATAACGGTGGCTGCGCAGCAGCTGCATCAGATCGAGTAAACGTTGTGCGCGCGACATCTTATTTCTCCATAAAAAAGGGGCTTACCTCAGTAAGCCCCCGGTTGCCTCACAGATCAATTATTTCTGCATGCTGCCGACCATCGCTTCCGGCCGCAGCCACTCGTCGAACTGCGCTTCGGTCAGGTAGCCGAGCTTCAGCGCCGCGGCTTTCAGCGTCAGCCCTTCCTTGTGCGCTTTTTTGGCGATTTCCGCCGCTTTGTCATAACCGATGTGGGTGTTGAGCGCCGTCACCAGCATCAGCGATTCATTCAGCAATTGGGTGATGCGATCGCGGTTCGGTTCGATACCCACCGCGCAGTGCTCGTTAAAGCCCTGCATGCCGTCGGCCAGCAGGCGAATCGACTGCAGGTAGTTGTGGATCACCATCGGGCGGAACACGTTCAGCTCGAAGTTGCCGGAAGCGCCGCCGATGTTCACCGCCACGTCGTTGCCCAGCACCTGCGCGCACAGCATGGTCATCGCTTCGCACTGGGTCGGGTTGACCTTGCCCGGCATGATGGAACTGCCCGGCTCGTTCTCCGGGATCGAAATCTCACCGATGCCGCAGCGCGGGCCAGACGCCAGCCAACGCACGTCGTTGGCGATCTTCATCAGCGAAGCCGCCAGCCCTTTCAGCGCGCCATGCCCTTGCACCAGCGCGTCGCAGGTCGCCAGCGCTTCGAACTTGTTCGGCGCGGTGACGAACGGCTGATGGGTCAATTCCGCCAGCGCTTTAGCGACGCGCACCGCGTACTCCGGATGGGTGTTCAGGCCGGTGCCGACCGCCGTGCCGCCCAGCGCCAGCTCGGCAATGTGCGGGATACTGTCCTCGATGTGTTTCAGATTGTGCGCCAGCATCGCCGCCCAACCGGATATCTCCTGCCCCAGGGTCAGCGGCGTGGCGTCCTGCAGATGGGTGCGGCCGATTTTGACGATGTCGCGGTAGGCTTCGGCCTTGTCGCTCAGCGTCTTGTGCAGCACTTTCAGCTCGGGGATCAGGTGTTCGCGCAGCGCAATCACCGCCGCCACGTGCATCGCGGTGGGAAACACGTCGTTGGAGCTTTGGCTTTTATTGACGTCGTCGTTCGGGTGCACCTTGCGCTCTTCACCGCGCACGCCGCCCAGCAGCTCGCTGGCGCGGTTGGCCAACACTTCGTTCATGTTCATGTTGGTCTGGGTGCCGGAGCCGGTTTGCCAGATTGACAACGGGAACTGGTCGGCATGGCGATCCGCCAGCACTTCGTCGGCAGCCTTGATGATAGCGGCGCCCCGTTCGGCCGGCAGCAGCCCCAGATCCACGTTCACCTGCGCGGCTGCGCGCTTGGTCAACGCCAGCGCGTGGATCAGCGCGGTCGGCATCTTTTCGGAGGAAATACGGAAATGCGCCAACGAACGCTGGGTTTGCGCGCCCCACAGCTTGTCGGCCGGTACTTCGATGGGGCCCATAGAGTCTTTTTCGATACGAACGCCTGCCATCATGATCTCCTTAGCATAATTCCTAAAATTGTAGGGTTAGGCCGACGCGCTACCCCCCGTCGGCATGCACTCCCAGTATAGTGACATAATAACTATTCGCATTAAGAGAGTTATCTCACAGCACGTTTCATCTCTTTTACCCATTAACGACGCGGTTATTTTCCGCCGGTTAACCCGCGGTGAAATAAACGGCCGGGAATGAGCCTGGAGAATAAAAATGTGGATAACCATTAATGCGGATGACGCGAATTAAAATTATTGATGCGTTGCGCCTGTAAATGATTGAGCTCATCGAACCGTTGCTGCTGCAGATGATTGATCTCGTCGTAGGCGTCCTGCCGTTCATTATGCCGATACGCCCCGGTCGCCGCCGCACCGGCGGTGAGTGCCAGCGGATGCGTCACAGCCGCGACCGGCGCGGGTGTAACGACGATCGGTGCCGGCGCGATCACCACGGTGCGTGGCGCCGCGTAGGGATAGGCGACAATCACCGCCGCCTGGGTTGCGCCGGTGCAAAGCCCCAATAGCAACAACAGTTTTTTCATGCAACAGACCTCTTGTTTCGTTAAATCGACGTGTTGGCCGTTACGGTAAACGGGTCTGACGCGCAGGTTTAAGCTCAGCGTGTGATAGCCCGGCGCAGCGCGAAAATAATAATTAAGGGAATGGCTCAGACGGTAAAAAATAAATTCAGCCGACATAGTTTGACATGCTGAAAAAATAAATAATGACGCAGAATAACCAAGCTATCGGCAATAATTCCGCTGGGCCAAAGAATAATCGATCGGCGGGTTTTCCGCGCCGCCTTGAGGCCTGCGCGCCAATTGAGACGCCGATCGTTATCACGCTATACTTTGGCCCCGTTGCCGGGCGCGACGTTATCCGGCGTTTTTTTGATCGCGCCCATGATTTTTCCTGCCGACGCGGGCGTAGGATAGGTGTCGGCACAGATTTAGTTAACCGTATAAAATCAGTAGGTTATTGTCATCCAGTACGACAATGACGTTAAGGACGTTTATCGACATGCAAAAAATGACCAACGCGGTACAGAATTACGCCTGGGGCAGCCACGATGCGCTGACCCGTCTTTACGGCATCGCCAACCCGGATAATCAGCCGATGGCCGAACTGTGGATGGGCGCCCATCCCAAGAGCCCTTCCCGCGTGCCGGGCGCCGACGGTGAACTGCGTTCGCTGCGCGATCTGATCGACGAAGACCAGCCAAAACAGCTGGGCGCCAACGTCGCCAGCCGTTTTGGCGAGTTGCCGTTCCTGTTTAAAGTGCTGTGCGCCGATCAGCCGCTGTCGATCCAGGTCCACCCGAGCAAAGCGGCGGCCGAGGTCGGCTTCGCGAAAGAGAACGCCGCAGGCATCCCGCTGAGCGCCGCCGAACGCAACTACAAAGATCCCAATCACAAGCCCGAGCTGGTGTTCGCCCTGACGCCGTTCCTGGCGATGAACGGTTTTCGTGAATTGGCCGATATCATTTCCCTGCTGCAGCCGATCGCCGGCGCGCACCACGACATCGCCGCCTTCCTGCAGCAGCCGGACACCGCCCATCTCGCGACCCTGTTCTCTAGCCTGTTGACGATGAGCGGCGAACAAAAATCGCTGGCGCTCGGCGTGCTGAAAGCCGCGCTCAACAACCAGCAGGGGGAACCCTGGGATACCGTGCGCTTCATCGCCGGCTTCTATCCGGACGACAGCGGTCTGTTCTCACCGCTGCTGTTGAACGTGGTGCAACTCGCGCCGGGCGAGGCGATGTTCCTGTATGCCGAAACACCGCACGCCTACCTGAAAGGCGTGGCGCTGGAGGTGATGGCCAACTCGGATAACGTGCTGCGCGCGGGCCTGACGCCGAAATTCATCGACGTGCCCGAGCTGCTGGCCAACCTGCAGTTCCGCCCGCAACCGGCTTCCGGCCTGCTGACCCAACCGGAGCAACGCGGCAACGAGCTGTTCTTCCCGATCCCGGTGGAAGATTTCGCCTTCTCACTGCACGATTTGACCGCCGCGCCGCAGGCGCTGGCACAGCGAAGCGCCGCCATCGTGTTCTGCGTCGCCGGCGAAGCGACGCTGGAGAAATCCGGGCAACGCCTGACGCTCAAACCGGGCGAATCCTGCTTTATCGGGGCGTTCGAATCCCCGGTCAACGTCAGCGGCAGCGGCCGCATCGCCCGGGTTTATAACCAACTGGCCTAACCGTTGATAAATTTCAGCAAATTGCTTGCTGAAAGCGAGAGCTGCCCCCACAATTAAACGCCTGCGGGCGTTTTTTGGCGGCCCCTATTTGCCCCTCCCACGCAACGGAGGGTGATAAGAAAAAAGGATGAAACAGAGCTATGAAAAAATCGTTAGTCGCTGTCAGCGTCATTGTCGTTCTTGGCGCAGCATGGACCGGGGCATCCTGGTACACCGGGAAACAGATCGAGCAGCACATGGGCGAAGTCGTCGACAACGCCAATGGCCAATTGAAAGCCTACCTGCCGAAAGCCGGCGTCAAGCTGAGCTATGAAAATTACCAGCGCGGCCTGTTCAGCAGCAAAGTGCGTTATGTGCTGCGTTCCGACGGCACGGATACCAGCGAAAACGCGGCGCTGAAAGCCGGTGAAGAAGTGGCGTTCCTGGAAACCATCGATCACGGTCCGTTCCCGTTCGCGCAGCTGAAAAAATTCAACCTGCTGCCGAGCATGGCGTCGGTGCATACCGAGCTGGAAAACACTCCGGCGGTGAAAGGCCTGTTTGAAACCACCAAAGGCAAATCGCTGTTTACCGCCGATTCGCGCATCTCGTACAGCGGCGATACCGCGTCCACCATCGACTTTATCCCACTGGACTACCAGAAGGATAAATCTTCGCTGAAATTCAGCGGCGCCACCATTGACGCCGACGTGTCCCGCGATCTGAAAAAATTCGCGCTGGACGCCAATAGCGACACTATCGTGTTCGCCAGCCCGAATGAATTCGGCCAAAACGAGCAGATCACCTTCCAGGGCTTCAACCTGAAAGGCAACAGCAACGAAAGCAAGTTCGGCGTGAAGCTCGGCGATCAGACGATGACGCTGAAACAGTTCAAACTGACGATCGACGGTAAAGACACCGTGGCGTTGGACGGTTTCAATCTGGTGAGCAAGTTCGGCGAGCAAGGCAGCAGCAACATCGGCGGCCAGATCGACTACACCATGGACGCGCTCAAGGTGCAGGGCAACGACTTCGGCGCCGGTAAACTGACGCTGAAAATCGACAACGTCGACGGCAAGGCGCTGAAAGACTTCTCCGACAGCTACAACCGCCAAACCATGGCGCTGCTGCAGCAGGGCGAGAACCTGGATCCGGACGTCTACGAACAGCAGACCTCCGAGATGCTGCAAAAGAACCTGCCGATGCTGCTGAAAGGCAATCCAAGCCTCAGCATCGCCCCGCTGAGCTGGAAAAACAGCAAGGGTGAGAGCATCTTCACGCTGGATCTGGCGATGACCGATCCGAGCAAGGCCGCCTCCCCGGCACAATCGCCGGATCAGCTGATCGCTCAGGCGGTTAAAAAGCTGGATCTCAGCCTGACCATTCCGGAAGCGATGGCCACCGAAGTGACCGCGAAGACCGCCTTGTTGCAGGGCTATAATGCGGAAGACGCGCAGAAACTGGCGCAGCAGCAAGTGCAGGGCCTGGCGGCCATGGGCCAGATGTTCAAACTGACCACCCAGAAAGACGGCGTGATCGCGAGCCAGTTCCATTACGCTGACAATCAGGTTGACCTCAACGGCAACAAAATGTCGCTGCAGGAGTTCATCGGCCAGTTCGCCATGCTGGGCGCCCCGGCGGAAGACGCTGAACCGGCGCAGGAAGCGGAACCCGCTCCGGCACCGGCGCAGTAATCGCCTGAAAACCTAACAAGGGCCCCCTGCGGGGCCCTTTTTATTTACGCCGCATAAACCGCATCGCGGATCTGCTGCGGGTAGCGGCCGCACATGCCCTCAAATGCGGTGTTGGTCAGTATCACCACGCTCAGCTGCGCCTGTGGATCAAAGAACCAGCTGTGGCCATAAACGCCGCCCCAGGTCAGGGTACCGGCATGCTGCGGCGTTTGCGCCGCTTCTGCGTCCACCAGCAGCGCCCCGCCGAAACCAAATCCCCAGCCCGGCCCTTGCGTTTGCGCCTGCGCCCCCACATGCGGACTGCGCAGCAACGCCACCGTGTCCGGTTGCAACATGCCCTGCCCGCCGCTGCGCAGCGCCTCCACCAGCCGCAGCACGTCGTCGGCATCACCGACCATGCCCGCGCCGCCGGAGGGATAGGCTCCGACGTTAAGCGCGCGCGCCGGCGAGAACGTCACTTCTCCCCCCGCCATGCCTTCCGGCAAGGCGATCCGCAGGCCTTCATGCATGCGCAGCGGCCCTTGCGGCGTGTTGTAATACGGCGTCGCCAGGTTCACGGCGTCCGTCGCATGGAATGCGGTGTTGCCAAGCCCCAGCGGCCGCGCCACCCAGTCGACAAACAGCTGCGGCAGCGACATGCCCGTCACCCGCTCCAGCACCGCGCCAAGCACGTCGATCGCCAGTGAATAATTGAAGCGCTCTCCCGGTTCCGACAGCAATGGCGCCTGCGCCAACAGCCGCAGGTTTTGCTCCAGCGTCAGCGTCGACAGCTCCACGCCGTCCTGGATCCCCAACTGATGGTAAACGCCCGCCGGCGGTTGGTTCAGCCGATAGTCCAGACCGGCGGTATGGCTCAGCAAATGGCGGATCTTGATCGTCGGGCGGCGGCCATCCGCCAGCGCCGGGGTAAACCACGGCAGCCAATCGCTGACCGCATCGTCCAGGCTCAGTTTGCCCCGCTCAATCAGGCGCAGCGCCGCCAGCGTGGTATAGGGTTTGGAGACCGACGACAGCCGAAACTGCGTTTCCCGCCGCATCGGCCGGCGCGCTTCTCGCTCGGCATAGCCGGCCGCCCCGGCGTAACAAATCTCGCCCTGCCGCGCCACCAGCACCACGCTGCCCACGATGCGCCCTTCGGCCATCGCCTGTTGATCGATCGCCGCGATCCGTTCTGTTAACGCCTGTTGTGTTGCCGACATGATTTTCATCTCGCTAAGGGAAAGTAAAACCAGTCTAAAACGTTCGTCATAAATTAAAATAAGGCATAATTTAATGAATCATTAAGCACAGGTTATTAATAGATGAGTTCACTCCTGCAACTGCTGCCCTATTTCGAAGCCGTGGCACGGCTGGGCAACTTTACCCGCGCGGCCAGCCAACTGGGCGTCACGCCGCCGGCGGTGTCGCAAAACATTCAGGCGCTGGAGAATCAGCTCGGAGTGAGGTTATTCCACCGCACCAGCCGCTCGGTGCGCCTCAGCGACGAGGGCCGGTTGTTCTATCAGAAGGTGTCGCCGGCCATGAGCCAGATCGACGTGGCGGCGGACGACGTGCGCGCCCTGGGCGCGCAGCCGGCGGGCCTGCTGCGCATTACGCTGCCGCAGTTGGCCGCTTCGCTGCTGGTGATGCCGCACCTGGCGGAATTTCAGCGACGCTATCCCGAAGTGCAGCTTGAGCTGTTTACCGAAGATCGCTTTTCCGATCTGGTGCTGGGCAGTTTCGATGCCGGCATTCGCATGCACGCCATGTTGCAAAAGGACATGATCGCCGTGCCAATCGACAACGGCCAGCGCCGGGTGCTGGTCGCCTCGCCCGACTATCTGGCGCGTTGCGGCGCGCCGGCCACGCCGGACGATCTGCTCGCGC
>NZ_JVEL01000072.1:0-620 GCF_001076875.1 Serratia sp. 506_PEND | reverse complement strand
TTCCACTTTTCAGCTTAAGGAAAAGGGTAATGAAAAAGTTAATGATTGGGCTGGTGGTACTGGGTTTGGCAGGATGTGCAATGAGTTATACAGACATTAGAAAAAATCCAACGCAAACCTTTTCGACAACCAAAACACTGGTGCAAATGGAAACATGTTTAATTCCAAAATTAGATAGTGAAACTTATAATGGGCCTGCAATTAATACAACAGTCAAGCCTTTAGAAAATGGAGTAACTTTAGTTCCACTGGCTGGACTGGAGTTTATCGATTTACTTAAAATTAACACCGGAACGAAAGTTGTTTATTATGGAGAAGGGACAAGGTCCGTTCTTTTTCCTGAGCGGAGAATAAAAGTGACCTTAATAGCGATTAAATCTTGCTTGTAGGTATTTAAAAATATTTTTTTCGAGGCATTATGACTTTTATTGAGATACCATTGAGAACAATACGATTCCATGGCCCGATGGTTGGCATATTTGGAAAAAAATTTGAGTATCGTGCTCACAATGTACCAAAGGCTATTGATGCCATGAAAAATCTGCTGCCCGGCTTTGAACGCTACATGCTGGAGGCACACAAACGTGGCCTGACATTTTCTATTTTCGTCGGTAAACGCA
>NZ_JVEL01000071.1:0-1435 GCF_001076875.1 Serratia sp. 506_PEND | reverse complement strand
CCCGGCAACCCGCCGAACCTGCTGCGGCTGCCGAAAGGCTGCCCGTTCCAGCCGCGCTGCCCGTACGCCATGGAACAGTGCGCGAGCGCTCCGCCATTGGAGCAATTTGGGGAAGGGCGCCTGCGCGCCTGCTTTAAACCGGTGGAGGCGTTGGTATGACAGCGGTAACCGATAAGAAAGTGCTGCTCGAAGTGGCCGATCTGAAAGTGCACTTCGACATTCATGACGACAAGCAGTGGTTCTGGCAGCCGCCGAAAACCCTGAAGGCGGTCGATGGCGTTACGCTGCGGCTGTTCGAGGGGGAAACCCTGGGCGTGGTCGGCGAATCCGGCTGCGGCAAATCCACCTTCGCGCGCGCCATCATCGGCCTGGTGAAGGCCACCAGCGGGCGCGTCGCCTGGCTGGGTAAAGATCTGCTGGGCATGAACGACGCCGACTGGCGCAAAACCCGCAGCGATATCCAGATGATCTTCCAGGATCCGCTGGCTTCGCTCAACCCGCGCATGACCATCGGCGAAATCATCGCCGAGCCGCTGCGCACCTACTACCCGAAAATGCCGCGTCAGGAAGTGAAGGACAAGGTCAAGGCGATGATGCTGAAGGTCGGCCTGCTGCCTAACCTGATCAACCGTTATCCGCACGAGTTCTCCGGCGGCCAATGCCAGCGCATCGGCATCGCGCGCGCGCTGATCCTCGAACCGAAGCTGGTGATCTGCGACGAGCCGGTTTCCGCGTTGGACGTGTCGATTCAGGCGCAGGTGGTAAACCTGTTGCAGCAGCTGCAGCGCGAAATGGGGCTGTCATTGATCTTTATCGCCCACGATTTGGCGGTGGTGAAGCACATTTCCGATCGCGTGCTGGTGATGTACCTGGGCCATGCGGTAGAGCTGGGCACCTATGACGAGGTGTACCACAATCCGCAGCACCCATACACCAAGGCGCTGATGTCGGCGGTGCCGATCCCGGATCCGGACAAGGAGAAGGAAAAGCAGATCCAGCTGTTGGAAGGGGAGCTGCCTTCGCCGATCAATCCGCCGTCCGGCTGCGTGTTCCGCACTCGCTGCCCGATTGCCGGGCCGGAGTGCGCCAAGACGCGTCCGCTGCTGGAGGGCAGTTTCCGCCATGCGGTTTCGTGCCTGAAGGTCGATCCGCTGTAATGCGCCGCTAGCCGGCAACAAAAAGCCCCGCTGAATAAGCGGGGCTTTTTTTATCCGATGCGCTGGCGGCGAATCACTCTTTCCACAGAATGTGGCACAGCTTGTGGTCTTTCTCGCGGCAGATCAGCACGCGGGCGAACACGTCGTTGATCGGCTCGCCGTCGCTGTCCGCCAGACCGATCACCACTTCGGCGAAGAAGTCCGGGTTCAGGTCGTAATCCACGTGCTCGCTCCAGTCTTCGGAGGGGTCGTACAGTTCTGCGCCGCCGCGCTCTTCA
>NZ_JVEL01000070.1:0-877 GCF_001076875.1 Serratia sp. 506_PEND | reverse complement strand
TATGATTTTTATCCACGATGACATAGACCGACTTATCCAACTTCAGCACACCGACTTCCGCCAACTGATGGGTACTGGCGCCGTTGGTCAGCTTAGCCAGAACCTGCGAGAACAGCGCATGGGCATTGTCGGTCGCTGTCAGATCGCTAAAGGCGGCCTGCAGTTCGTTGGGGCTGGTTGCGCTGCCATACAGTGTGGCGGTTTTATCGCCGGCCTTGGAGAAGACCCATTGGCTGCCGGCGTCACCGACATTGATCACACTGTTCTGATAGCCGACGTTCAAGGTGATCATATCGTCTATTTTACTGTCGCTGAAGGTGAGTGTGCGTGCAGAGTCTACCGTGGTATTGCCTTTTACCTGGGCTTTCAACACCGTTAGACCGGTATCGTCAATGGTCAGCTGATGCCCGCTCAATTCGTTGATGACAGTGCTGAAGTCATCTTTGTTGGCTAACGAATTCAACGTGTTGTAGAAACTTCCGCCACCGGTGCCGCCTTTCTCCGCCACTAACTGCAACTTCATGTCCGAGTAAAATCGGCGATCGATATAGTCGTTTCCTCGGATGGTTTGCAGATTATCGCTGAAATCCGCCGCGACGGTGAGGTTGAGTACCAGTGATTGATCGCCAGCATACATCGCGCCGGTCAGAAGCAGATCGGAGATAGAGTTGTCCCCGCCGCTTAGTATCATGGTACGTTTTTGTAGCATTTCTACGTTGCTGCTCATATAGACTTCCAGCGTTTGCTTATGGTCGGACGTAAAGCTGAACGTGCCCATATCCAGATCGAAGAACTTGCCGCTGTCTTTGGTGAACTCCAACGTAAAGCGGGTATCGCTTTGCCGGGTATCGTGTATATGAATATGGCTGTTGCTTGT
>NZ_JVEL01000069.1:0-11850 GCF_001076875.1 Serratia sp. 506_PEND | reverse complement strand
GCCCAACGCATCGATATCCAGCACCGTCTCCCAGCCACAGCGCAGCCTGGCTTATGTGATTTACACCTCCGGCTCGACGGGGAAACCCAAAGGGGTGATGAACGAACACCGCGGGGTGATCAACCGACTACTGTGGATGCAAAAGGCTTATACACTGACGCCGGATGATGTCGTGCTGCAGAAAACGCCGTTCAGCTTCGACGTCTCTGTGTGGGAGTTTTTCTGGCCGATGATGGTCGGCGCCCGGCTGGCCATCGCCAAACCGGGCGGTCACCAGGAACCGGATTATCTCAGCGCCTGCATCGCACAACATGGCGTCACCACACTGCATTTCGTCCCCTCTATGCTGCAACTGTTTCTGCGCCACGGCGATATGGCGCAGTGCGCCTCCCTGAAACGCATCGTGTGCAGCGGCGAGGCGTTGCCGCTCGCTACGGTACAACGTTGCCTGCAGCAGTTGCCGCAGGCGGAACTGCACAATCTCTACGGCCCGACGGAAGCCGCCGTAGACGTTTCCAGTTGGCAATGCCTGCCCGATGATCCTCGCCCACTGGTACCGATCGGTAAACCGATCGCCAATACCCAGCTCCATATTCTGGATGACCAACTGCAACCGTTACCGCCTGGCATCGCCGGCGAATTGCATATCGGTGGTATTCAGGTTGCCCGTGGTTATCTGAACCGCGCGGCGCTGAGCGCCGAGCGATTTATCGCCGACCCTTTCAGCGCCGAGCCGCAGGCCCGCCTGTATAAAACCGGCGATCTGGCCCGCTGGCTGCCGGATGGCAACATTGAGTATCTGGGCAGAAACGATTTCCAGGTCAAAATCCACGGCCTGCGCATTGAATTAGGTGAGATCGAGCAACAGCTCAGACAGTGTTCAGGGGTTGAAGACGCGGCCATTCTGGCGCGGGAAGACGAAAGCGGCGGCAAGCGCCTGGTCGCCTATGTCATCGCCCCAGAGCAAACGGCCGCCGCCGCCGAATGGCGTCGGCAATTGCAGCAACACCTGCCGGACTTTATGGTGCCGTCCTGTTTTATCCGGCTGGATGCTTTTCCGCTGTCGCCCAACGGCAAGCTGGATCGCAAAGCGTTACCGGCACCGGCCAACATGCAGGAAACCGCTGCTTATGAAGCCCCGCAAGGCGAGCTGGAACAGCAGTTGGCCGAACTGTGGAGCGAACTGCTGGGCACAACGCGCATTGGCCGCGACGATGATTTCTTCGCGCTGGGCGGCCATTCGCTGCACGCCATTCAACTGCTGGTTAAACTGAAGCGACACGGGCATTCGTTAGGCATTAAGACGCTGTTTGCTCACTCGACGCTGCGCGGCCAGGCCCGTATCCTCACCGACGGCGTGCCCGCAACGGCTCCAGCCACCTCCGAACCCCTGCAGCAGCTATTGACGCGTCTGAATCAGGCCAGTTTTACCTTTAAACAGGTAGAGCGCCTGAACCACGCCATCACCCCCGACAGCGTTTGGATGATCCATCCCGCCGTCACCGGTTGCGATGTTTATCGCGATCTGGCGAACTATTTAGAAAAAGATTTCAATGTGTTAGGCATCAACAATTATAACCTGTTCCAACAGCCGCACATCACTTCGCTACGCGAGCTGGCGGCGTATTATCTCGGCCATATGCGGTTGTCGCCGGCGCGCCCCGTCCGTCTGTTGGGTTGGTCGCTAGGGGGCCTGATCGCGCTGGAGATGGCTGCTCAACTGGAAAGCCAAGGCTATCGCGATATCCAACTGTTCCTGCTTGATACCTTCTACCGAACCCCATTCCAGATCCGCAGCGAGCCGGGCATGCTGGCGGCGATGCTGGCCATGTTGGGTATTGACGGCGAGGCCGCCGACCGGGCATTAAAGGCCGAGCCGACGGAGCTGACATTGGCGAAACAAACGCTCAGCGCACCGTTGCAACATGCACGCATCACGCTGTTCAAGGCGACCGAAGATGCAAATCTGAATATCACCGACCTGGGCGATGAGCGGGAGCTGCTGGCGATTGCCGACAATGGCCTGTCGGCAATCTGCCAACATCTGCAGGTGCATCCGTTGCCCTGCAATCATCACTCTATTATCTTCAGCCACGAGGAGATAGGACGCGCCTTGCGCCAGTCATCGCGCACACCGGCGATGCTCGGCAACCTTCCTTGACGCTCTACGGTCTGCGGCGCCGTTCGCCGCAGACCGCCTCCTTACCACATCAGCCGGCCGATAAGTGGCGCGGCCACCACCGTGATAATGCCGGCCAACATCATCACCAGGCTCGACACTACGCCCTCCTGTGGCCCCAGTTCATAGGCGCGGGCGGTGCCGGCGCCGTGCGACGATGCGCCAAAGCCGGCCCCTTTCGCCAGGCGGCTGCGTACAGCCAGCCGCAGAAACAGAATGTCGCCCACCGCCATACCGAACACCCCGGTGATCACCACGAACAGCGCCACCAGGTCCGGCTGGCCGCCCATCTGCTTGGCGGCCTCCAGCGCAAACGGCGTGGTGATCGAGCGCACCGCCAGGCTGCGCTGCACCTCTTCCGGCAGCGTCAGCAAACGCGCCAGCCACACCGAGCTGTACACCGCCACCAGCACCGCCGTCGTCACCCCGGCGGTCAGTGACAGCCAGTGGCGACGAATGATATGCAGGTTCTCGTACACCGGCACCGCGAAGGCGATGGTCGCCGGCCCCAGCAGCCACAGCAGCCAGTGGGTTTCACCGATGTAGTCCTGATAGGAGATGTGGGTGACCACCAGCAGCAACACCAGAATCATCGGCGTCAGCACCAGCGGCATCAGCAGCAACGTGCGGCGGCGGCGATAGAGTTTCTTGTTGGCGAAATAGAGCGCCAGCGTCGCCAGAAAACAGGCCAGGCTAAGGATAAAATCATTCATGGCGCTGCTTCCGCCGCTGCAGCCAAATCTCCAGCCGATACACCCTGTCCACCACCAGCCCGGTGGCGCCCAGCGTCAGCATGGTGCTGATCGCGATCACCAGAAAGATCTTCCAGCCCTCGACCATCAGCAGCTGGGCATAGTTGACCACCGCCACCACCGCCGGCACGAAAAACAGCAGCATTTCCGCCAGCAGCCAGCGGGAGCCGGCCTTGACCCAGCTGAGCGGCAGAATGCGCAGCAGGATCAGCGCCAGCAGCATCAGCATGCCGACGATATTGGCGGGGAGCGGCAGGTGGAATTGTTGCACCAGACGATCGGCGATCAGAAACAGCGCCGCATACAACGCCACCTGGATCGGTACCTGCAAACGGGTCAGCAGGGAGGGGGCAACGCGGCGTAACGCCAGAGACATGAAAGATGACCTCGAACAATAAATTGACGGCCTACAGTATACGCAGCCGGGAAACCACGCCTGAAATGAATTAAAATTATCGTCATCATGCCGTCCGGGAATAGTTTCCCGCCGGTAGCGTCCCCAAGGAGAACCCTAACGTGGATGTCCGCACCCTGCGCTACTTCGTTGAAGTGGTGCGCCAGCAAAGCTTCACCCGCGCGGCGGAAAAACTGTTCGTCACCCAGCCCACCATCAGCAAAATGCTGCGGCATCTGGAGGAAGAGCTGGAATGCACGCTGCTGATCCGCGAAGGCCGCAAGCTGCGCCTGACCGACAGCGGCCAGGCGGTGTACCAGCGCGGCCTGACGATCCTCGACGAATTCCGCCAGCTGGAGGCGGAACTGGAAGACATCAGCTCGGTGAAAAAGGGCGTGCTGCGGCTGGGCATTCCGCCGATGGTCGGCAGGCAGATCGCCGATCTGATCCGCCGCTTTCGCCAGACCTACCCCGGCATCGAATTGAAGATTTCCGAACTGGGCGGGCTGTCGGTCGAACAGGCGGTGATGTCCGGCGAACTGGATCTGGCGATGACCGTGTTGCCCTTCGATTCGGCGCAGCCGCTGACCTTTCTGCCGCTGCTGGGCCACCCGATGTGCGTGGTGGCGCCGCGCACGCCGCAGTGGCTCAACCGCACCCGCATCAATATCGCCGAATTGGCCGACAGCCCGATCCTGATTTATAACGAAGACTTTGCGCTGTACAAGATGCTGATGAAGGCGTTTCGCCAGGCCGGTTTTGAACCGCAAATCGCGGTGCGCAGCGGCCAATGGGACTTCCTCGCCTCGATGGTGCAGGCCGGCGTGGGCATCGCCATGCTGCCGGAGCCGGTTTGCCGCTGGCTGGACAAGGAAAACCTGGTCTGGCTGCCGCTGGAGCCGCGCATGGAGTGGAAAATCGGCCTGATCTGGCGCCAGGGCAGCTACTTGTCGCACAGCGCGCAGGCCTGGATCGCCTGCTGCCGCGACTACTGGCCGCCGCTCAAGTAGCCAAAAAACAAGGGCCGCACAGGCGGCCCTTCAGGACAGAAATAAAGAGGAAAAACGTTAATTCCCCCTCTGAGGTTTACCCTTCGCGCTCGATCAACAGCGCTTCGAGCAGGTCGAGATCGTGCAGCAGTTTTTGCAGCGTCTCGTTGCTGATTTTCTGCGTGGCGCGCAGATGGTACAGCTCGCCGCGCTCGGCGCGCAGCGCCGTCAGGCGGAAACGCCGCTCGAGGTTTTCCATCGCCAACGCATTCTCGATATCGTCTTTCGACGCGATACGCCGCCGCAGCATGCCCGTCACCCGCGAGCTGACCTCTTTCAACACCTGCGGATCGAGGTTTTCTTCGGTATCGGCAACCAGGCGCTCTTCCATTTTATTCACGCTCTCGATCGCCACCTCGGCCGCCATGGCGATCGCCATGCGCTCTTCCTGCTTGCTGGCGCTCTTGTCGGCCACCTGCACGCCACGCAGCAGCAGCGGCAACGCCAGCACGCCGACGATCAGCGACAGCAGGATCACCCCGGCGGCGATAAACACCAGCTGATAGCGCGCCGGGAAGGCAGTGCCGTCGCTCAGCAACAGCGGTATCGACAGCACGCCGGCCAGGGTAATCGCCCCGCGCACCCCGGCGAACGACGCCACCCACAGCTCACGCGTGCTGTAATCGCCGAACTGCAGCGGACGCTTTTTCATAAAGCGGTTGCTGGCCTTCTTCATTATCCACAGCCAGGTAAAACGCAGCACCAGCAGCGCGGCGTAGATGGTGGCCACGTCGGCGAACAGATACCAGGTCTGGATGGTCGGATCCAGCTCCGCCTGCAGGATGGAGGTTTCAAGAATGCCCGGCAGCTGCAGGCCCAACATGATGAACACCATGCCGTTGAACACGAACTCCAGCATCGCCCACACGCTGTTGGCGCGCAGGCGCATCGCCAGCGGCGCGTTGCGGATCACGCCGGACTGGCTGATGGTCATCCCCGCCGCCACCGCAGCCAGGATGCCGGAGACGCCGATATGTTCGGCGATCAGATAAGAAGCGAACGGCAGCAGCAGCAGGAACACGATCTGGGTCGCCGGATCGTCGCCGCTCCAGCGGCTCATCACCCGCAGCGATTTACTGTAGGTCCAGGTGACCGCCACGCCGGCCAGCAGGCCGCCGATCGCCACTTTGAGGAATTCAAGGGTCGCGCCGCCCACGGTGAACACCATGGTGCCCATCGCCACCGCGATGGCGAACTTGAGCGACACCAGGCCGGACGCGTCGTTCATCAGCGCCTCGCCCTCGAGCACCCCCATGATCGGCTTGGGAATGCGCCCTTTGCCGACGATGCCGGACAGCGCCACGGCATCCGTCGGCGACAGCACCGCCGCCAGCGCGAAGGCCGCCACCAGCGGAATGCCCGGCACCATGGCGTAGATCAGATAACCGACGCCGACCACGGTGATCAGCACCAGCACCAGCGCCAGGCCGAGAATTTCACGCCCGTGATGCAGGAACTCCCGCGTCGGCGTTTTCCAGCCGTCGGCGAACAGCAACGGCGGGATGAACAGCACCAGGAACAGTTCGGGATCAAAATCGACGTGCAGCCCGAAATGCGGCCAGGCCAGCAGGGCCCCGATGGCGATTTGCATCAGCGGCAGCGGCACCTGGAACGGCAACATGCGCGTCACCACCCCGGACAGGGAGACCACCAGGATCAAAATGAGGATTGTAAAAAAGATTTCCATGCTTTCCTTAGACTCTACGATTCAGACGACATCGGCTCAGGGCCTGCGTTGGTCACGATAGTAGATCACTTTTTTTACAGCCGTTAAAGCTTGTTGTGCCTTTCAAAACGCGGTGCAGAGCAGAAGAAGACTTATCTTAAGAAGGGAATTGCCGTAACAGGCTCCCCCGCCCGGCGGGCGAGGGAAACCCAAGGGGCTTAAATCGCCCAGCCGCCGGCGTAGAACGCCACCAGCGCCACGGCGATCAGCACGGTGCCGATGTTCAGCTTGCGCCATTCGCCGGAGAAGATGCGGCCGATGACCAGCGAGCTGAAGCCCAGCATGATGCCGGTGACGATGTTGCAGGTCAGCACGATGAACACGGCGCACAGCAGGCCGGCCATCGCGTCGACGAAGTCGTTGAAGTCCAGCTTGGTGACATTGCTCAGCATCAGCAGGCCGACGTACATCAGCGCCGGCGCGGTGGCGTAAACCGGCACCAGATAGGCCAGCGGCGACAGGAACAGGATCAGCAGGAACAGAATGCCGACCACGGTGGCGGTCAGGCCGGTCTTGCCGCCCGCGGCGGTGCCGGCGGCGGACTCGATGTAAACCGCAGCGGGCGCGGCGCCCACCAGGCCGGAGAAGATGCTGCTCAGGGAATCCGAGGTCAGCGCCTTGCCGCCGTTGATGATCTGCCCGTCTTTATCCAGCAGATTGGCCTGCCCGGCCACCGCGCGGATGGTGCCGGTGGCGTCGAACACCGCAGTCATCACCAGCGCCAGCACGCTCGGCAACACCACCGGCTGCAATGCGCCCATGATGTCCAAGCTGAAGATCAACGACTTGCCGTCAGCGTCCGCCAGGCTCGGCATGGCGAACAGCCCCTGGTATTTCACCGCCGGGTCGAAGATCAGGCCGATGATGGAAATGGCGATGATCACCAGCAAAATGCCGCCGGGCACGCGCAGTTTCTCCAGGCCGAAGATCACCGCCAGGCCGACCAGCGTCATGACGACCGGGAAAGAGGTGAACGCGCCGAGCGCCACCGGCAAGCCATCCAGCGGGTTCTTCACCACCAGGCCGACGCCGTTGGCGGCGATCAGCAGCAGGAACAGCCCGATGCCGATGCCGGTGCCGTGCGCCACGCCCATCGGCAGGTTGCGCAGGATCCAGGCGCGGATGCCGGTGACCGAGATAATGGTAAACAGCACGCCCATCAGGAACACCGCGCCCAGCGCCACCGGAATGCTGATGTGTTGGCCCAGCACCAGGCTGAAGGCGGTAAAGGCGGTCAACGAGATCGCACAGCCGATGGCCATCGGCAGGTTAGCCCACAGCCCCATCAACAGCGACCCCAGACCGGCCACCAGGCAGGTGGAGACGAACACCGCCGCCGGCGGGAAACCCGCTTTGCCCAGCATGCTCGGCACCACGATCACCGAGTACACCATCGCCAGGAAGGTGGTCAGCCCCGCCACCACCTCCTGACGCACGCTGCTGCCGCGCGCGGAAATTTTAAAATAGCCATCAAGCCCGCCGGTTGGTTTTGCGGCGTGGTTCGCTTGAGAGTTCGACATAGGTTACTTCCCCTGTGTTTCATGAATCGGCCCGTCACAGCAGGCCTGTAATCTCGCCCGCGCCCGATCGCCACGTAATCGTTTACGTCACGTTCCGCATCCTTGCCCTTATGCCACACCGCCAACGGCGATGCGCACCCAGGCAAACGTTTAACTCGCAGCGCGCGGTACGGGTGATTTATGGTGGTTTATTCAAGGCAAACGATTATCCTGCCTTCCCTAGCGTCTAATCAACTAAAGATCGCGGCAATTTATGCAGAAAGCGGCGGTAATGGCGCTCGCGCGATAAAACCGGGACGACGGTCGCCCCGGCGAACGCCGTCATGGCGGGGTTATTGCGTCTGCACCGCAGCGGGATCCATATACATCAATTCCCAGATATGACCGTCCAGATCCTGAAATCCATGGCCGTACATCACGCCGTAGTCCCGCGGCGGGTGGTAGGTGTTGCCGCCGCCGGCGACCGCCTTGCGCACCAGTTCGTCCACCGCCGCCCGGCTGGGTTGCGACAGGCACACCAACACTTCGGTGGCCTGGTTGGCATCGCCGATCGGGTTCGGGGTAAACATCCTGAATTTGTCGTGGGTCAGCAGCATCACGTAAATCGTGTCGCTGACCACCATGCATGCGGCGGTATCGTCGGTAAATTGCGGGTTGAAGCTGAAGCCGAGCTGGGTAAAAAACGCCATTGAGGCGGGCAGATCGCGTACGGGCAGGTTAACGAAGATTTGCGTAGCCATGGGCTACCTCCGATGAAGAATGACCCCATCGAGTATAGCCCATCCGCTTAACTCAGCAGGTCGTAAGGACCGCCCTGCTCCAATGCTCGCTGGTAGGCGGGCCGGGCGTGAATGCGCTGCAGGAAGCCGCGCAGTTTCGGGCAATCATCCAACGCGCCGCGCGCCGCCATCGCCTCCAGCGGGAAGCTCATCTGAATATCCGCTGCGCTGAAGTCGTTGCCAACGAACCAGCTGCCCTTATTCAGGTGCTGTTCGAGGTATTCGCAGTGCGGCGCGATCTGCTTGTCGAGGTATTCCCGCTGCACGCCTTTGCCGATCGCGCCGGCCACCGGCCGCAGCAGCCAGGGGATCGGCGGCTGGCCGAGACGGCTGAACACCAGCTTCATCACCAACAGCGGCATCAGCGATCCTTCGGCGTAGTGCAGCCAGTAGCGGTATTGCTGACGCGCGTGGAAGTCGGTTGGCATAAACATGCCCTGTGCGTCGTAGGCTTCCTGCAAGTATTCGATAATGGCGCCGGATTCCGCCAGCGTCAGATCGCCATCGACGATCACCGGCGATTTGCCCAGCGGGTGGATCTTTTTCAGCGCCGGCGGCGCCAGCATGGTCTGCGGATCGCGCTCGTAGCGCTGCACCTGATAAGGCACGCCCAGCTCTTCCAGAAACCACAGAATGCGCTGCGACCGCGAGTGATTGAGATGATGAACGATGATCATGACGAAGCCCCTGTCCGCTGCCACACCAGTTCGCCAACCTGCACGCCGTTGCCGAGCTGCAGCGGCACCGTGCGCAACGTCAGCCGATCGCCGCTGAAAGCGTAAAAACGCACCTGACGGCTGCCTACCCAGTTGGGGAACGAACAGCCTTCGACCTGATGCACCACCCGCTGCTCGCTTTCTTCCACCTGATAGTGGCCAAAGTAGCAAATCATATTGATGAAGGCGGCGCGGATCTCCCGCTCAGACCCCTGCGCCAAATCGGCGGCGGCGAAACGCGGCCGCACGGCGCTGTAAAGCTGCGCCGCCATCGTGCCGTTGGCCTCATAGTGGATGCGCCCCAACACCTGCTCGCCCAGCGGGTAATTCAGCTCGCCGTTCTGGTTTTTGAACACCGACGACACCAACGCCCAACTGCCGATAAACGCGCTTATCGTCATGACGCTTCTCCGGTTAAGGATCGTCTGTAAAGGGTAGTGGCGATTTTTGCCCCGCGCCAGCGGATGAAAAACAATCAATTTATTTGACAAAGATACTCAAAACTCTCCGATTTTTTATTCACATCCGGTGCACTAGTATTTAACACATCGAGAGACAACGGGCTCTCACCTAACAAACACTCTGAGGAACGCATCATGAAAAACGTCAAAATTTTTGCTACCGCTGCGCTGCTGGCTACCGCTTCTTTCGCAACCTTCGCCGCTGACCTGCCTTCCAGTCAACCTGCTGCAGACGCCCAGAAGATCGGCGTCGTCACCGTGAGCGGCGCCGCTAACCTGAGCGCGCTGGAAAGCGAACTGGCCAGCAAAGCCGCCGCGTCGGGCGCCAGCTCCTACCGCATCGTCGCCGCCGGTGGTCAGAACAAACTGTACGGCACCGCAGAAATCTTCAACTGATCGTCGGACAGCCAACCGACGGAAGAAAGAAGCCCCGCAAGGGGCTTTTCTCGTTGTGGGCAGGCAAAGCTCTTTGTGAACAGTGGCCGCCGGACATTTCACCGATACTGGGAATAACGCCTTACCCTCACCCACTTTGGAGAAATAACATGACCACAGCACTCCCACTGCAAGGCAAAGTCGCATTCGTTCAGGGCGGTTCCCGCGGCATCGGCGCCGCCATCGTTAAACGCTTGGCGAGCGAGGGCGCCGCCGTCGCCTTTACCTACGCCGCCTCGGCCGATCGCGCCGAAGCGGTGGCGAGCGCCGTTACCACCGCCGGCGGCAAAGTCCTCGCCATCAAGGCCGACAGCGCCGATGCGGCGGCGCTGCAGCAGGCGGTTCGCCAGGCGGTGAGTCACTTCGGCAACCTGGATATTCTGGTGAACAACGCCGGGGTATTTACGCTGGGCGGCACCGAGGAACTGGCGCTGGACGACCTGGATCGCATGCTGGCGGTCAATGTGCGCAGCGTATTCGTCGCCAGCCAGGAGGCGGCGCGCCACATGAACGACGGCGGCCGAATCATCCACATCGGCAGCACCAACGCCGAGCGCGTGCCGTTCGGCGGCGCGGCGGTGTACGCGATGAGCAAATCGGCGCTGGTCGGGTTGACCAAGGGCATGGCGCGCGATCTCGGCCCACGCGGCATCACCGTCAATAACGTGCAGCCCGGCCCGGTGGATACCGAGATGAACCCGGACGCCGGCGAGTTCGCCGATCAGCTCAAGCAGCTGATGGCGATCGGCCGTTACGGCAAAGATGAAGAGATCGCCGGTTTCGTCGCCTACCTGGCGGGCCCGCAGGCGGGTTATATCACCGGCGCCAGCCTGAGCATCGACGGCGGTTTTTCGGCGTAGCGATCAAAGCCCCGCAAGGGGCTTTTTTTCATTCGCTCGCCGACGACCGCTCCCCACCTCGCACGGCATATTCGCCTTCAAAGACAATAATAGAATTAGTTTATGCGCAAAAATGGAATAGTTTATTGACGATTCTGTTATTTATTCACCAGGCCGACGTCTTTATCCTTCGCTCCATCGTGTCGTACCGGACACCCTTATTTTTCGAACCTTCGAACACAGGATAAAGATATGAAAACCATGACCACCGTTATTTCACTCGCTCTGTTTTCCATGCTGTCGTTTAACGCCGCGGCAGAAAGCGTGACCGCAACCGGCAGAACGCTGGACTCCACCGAAGCCCTCATCGCTAAAAAAGCGCAAGAGGCCGGCGCAAGCGGCTACAAAATCACCAGCGCCTACATGGGCAATTTCGTCACCATGAGTGCAGAGCTGAAAAAATAATATCAATGACGCCGCTCGCACGGCGTTATTTATTTCCGCATAAGGAAGTCATCGTCGGGTGGTTATTCACCACGCGTTATAAAGCATTACGCTAAAGCACCCGCGTACTAAAAAATGAGCCTCTTTCTCCACCGGTTATTATTCGGCGGCCTCACGCCGCCAATTTCCGGAGGCTCATTTTCATTCACCCTGCAATACTCCGTTATAAGGATGAGTCACTGATGAAATCATTGTATCGCCTCTCCCTCTTGCTGCCCTTGCTGGCCGCAGTGCCCGCGCACGCCGCAGAATCCGCCGCGCAGTCGTCAGACTGGTATCCTTCCGTTTACGGCGCAAAAGACGAAATCGGCGCAGCCAACCTGCTCACGCCAGAGGTCGTATTACAGTCTGTGCAGTTGGTAAAACAAGGCAAGACATTGCCATTGGCGGTGCCCGTCGATAAAGATTTCCCGGCGTTCCGCCACCGCAGCTTCCGCTTATATAATATTCAGCCTGGTCAGCAGGACGGTAAAACGCTTGGCCCAAATAAATTCAC
>NZ_JVEL01000068.1:0-763 GCF_001076875.1 Serratia sp. 506_PEND | reverse complement strand
TATTTTGCATTATCGATGGCCCTCGCAAAGGCCATCTGTAATGCAGGCTAAACTCAGTCAGGCTTAGTCATGCGGTGAATGACCTCCACCGTTTTTCCCTCCACTGTTGTCACAAACGCATTCATTTCAGCGCCAATTTCATAGCAACAACGTGGATCCTCACCGGTCACGCTACCCACCGCGCCGTTACCAGTCGGTGGGTAGCGCTTAATAGTAAATTGGTTGCCAAGCAGAATTACCTGGGTGCTTTGGTTAGTTTGTTTCTTCAGTGCGTACATAATTACTCCTTAATGCTTAGTGATTGATATTTACTATGGGTATAAAAAAGCCCCGCTAATGCGAGGCTCACAAAGGCCACCCGTAATGCCGATTGTGTTAGCAATCCGCATCCGGTCGAGCCACCGCCCGACAGGCCCACATGCAGGCTTCCTGCATCTTGGTGTGGGCGATAGCCAGGCAACGTGCGGCCTCATGCGCTTCGGCTGAGTGATTTCCCGTTTCACATAACTCGGCTGCAACCTCATCGCGCTCAGTTTCGATCAGACTGCAAAAATGACGACTGGCACCTTTGAGACGGTTCATGCGCTCAATATCACCTGGCGTTAAAGTGCGGTATCCCTTCACGGTGCTGCCATCTTGCGGTTTAGCTTCGCTCATATAGAACTTCCTGCTGGTTCGTTGGATATAACCCCGGCGATGCCGTTGAACATCACGCGAGGATTCAGTGTATTTATTCTGTCAAAGGCACTCAGCGAATGCCTTT